>NZ_JBBMFO010000008.1:0-59804 GCF_040096015.1 Peptoniphilus hominis (ex Hitch et al. 2025)
TGGAAAGTAATAAAATAATACCAGTACTAATAAACTACCAGTCCTGGTATTAGGTCCAACTTTATGGGGTCACCACAACAGCAAGTCTTTATTTTATAAATTTTCTATAAAATTTTTATCCAAAGTATAAATTAAAGGTCTTTCTTTTATAGCCTTTATAAAGCCATCTTTTTCAAGCTCCTTTAATTCTCTAATTTTTTTGTTTTTGTTTTTAAAATCATCAGTGTATTCAAAGATTTCATCTCTTGTGAGACCACTATTATTGTCAAAATAATAATTTTGACATAGTAAAAATAGGATAGATTTTTTTAGTTTGGTGTTCAAAGTTGAACTTTTAGCTTCAATGCATTTTCTAGCAAGATTTAAATTTTCTATTTTATTAGTCAAATTAAAGATAATATCTTCTTGACCAGCTATTAAAATTTTCAAAAATTCGTCTACAAAGTAATTTACTTCGCCCTTATTTATTTTTGAATTAGTTATATCAAAGCTTTTGTAATAGGAAGTCTTGTTAATCCAGCATCCACGAGCAAGAGACATGGAAGTTAAATAAGAATACTTGCTCCTAAGAAAGATGCTTGAAATAAATCTATTTACACGTCCATTGCCATCGTAAAAGGGATGAATGTATCCAAAATAATAGTGAGCGATAGCAACTCTTATGAGTAAATCTAAATCGGTATTTAAAAGAAAATTTAGAAGATTTGACATAGACTTTTCTATTTTATTTTCACCTGAGATCCCTTGATGTATTATTTCACCATTTACAGAATTTTTCTTTTGAACATATACTGGATCCAGCCTAAAAAATTTCCCATCAGGTTGGTCTTTTTTTTCAATTTCTCCCTTAGTTATCTCGTCATAAATTTTTCGAATATCCTTTAAATCTGATGGAACTTTCAAAGAATCTTCCTTTAAAAGTAAGAGATAGGATTTAATCATGCTAGTGAGTCTTAATTTTTTAGGGTCCTTTGAATTTAAAATATTTCTTGTAGTTTCGATTATTTCTTTTTTCTCAGATTTTACGCCTTCAAGATCATTAGAGCTTTTTAATTCACTAGAAATAATTTCCAATAAATTTGCACTTTTAGCAATTATTGGAAGTTCATCATTTAATTTTTCCAAAATATTATTGTTTTGATTTACCATGTCTATTAGATTTGAAGTTTCTCTATTGAAGACATAATAAAGCTGAAAGGACAAATTTTCCCTATAAGGTTTTATAGATAGATTAGTTTTTAAAGTCTCACTAAAATCTATTCTCGATTTATAAATTTTTTCATATTCATTTTTATTCTTGTAGTATAAAGTGTATAAATAATCCATAAATCCTCCAATAAAATCAAAAAAATATCAAATTTTCTTTATTTCAATCAATTATAACAAAATAAAATCAAAAAAACAGCAAATTTTGATTTTATTTTGTGTCTTCTAACAAATAAAATCAAAAAAAGGCAAAATTTTGATTTTATTATGGAATTTTCAAAGAGAAAAATCAAAAAACAAGATAATTTTAATTTTATCTTCCAAACCTTTCATGAAAAAATTAAAAAACCACAAAAATTTTAAATTCACAAAAATATAATGATTCACAAAATTTTAAGCCAGCAAAAGAATTTAGGCAAAGAAAAAAAGTTGTGCCCTTGACACAACTCATAATAATAAAAATATTAAGCTTCAGAATATCCGAGATTTTTTGAAAATTCTATACCGCAGTTTTTCACTGCTTCAATATATTCTTTTTTTGTAGCTTCTGTAACTCTTTCCTTAGGAATTACTACGCCAATTGCTCCCACGAGGTTCTCCTTATAATTAAAGACTGGAGCTCCAATGCCAATGGCATCTTCAATGTATTCCGAGTCGGAAACAGAAATTTTTTTGTTCCTAATGTCTATTAAATCTTTTTTTAAGGCTGCCTTATCCACTGGCGCGTCTAAGTAGTCAGAAAGATCCTTTTCTAAGTAATAATCGATATATTCCTTGGGCTGAAAGGCCAAGATTGTCTTTCTAATTGCCCCCTTGTGTAAATCTATTTCTATTCCAAAATTTTCTACGATTTTTAGGGTATGCTTGCCTTCAGACTTTGAAAGCATTAGCCCCTTGTCACCAGATTTTATTATAAAAAAGGAATCTTCCATGGTGATTTCAGATAAATTTTCTAGGACAGATTTTCCCACAGCTTGTGGATCTAGCTTTGAGGATGCCTTTATGCCAAGAGGGATAAGGGCAGGTCCAAGAGCATAGAGGTGGGTCCTCTCGTCCTTTGATACATAGCCCACCTCTATTAGGGTGGACAAAATTCTATGAGCTGTGCTTGGCGGTATATTTAAAAATTCAGAAATTTCTGCAATTGTAAGTTCTCGGTTTTCATTTTTTAATATGTCTAAAACATTAGCTGCCTTTACTAAACTTTGGATCATTTTTTCACCTTCCTATAAAATTATATCATATAATGGAAAGTATTTCACTAAAAGAAATAATCTTGGGAAGAAATTATTGTGATTTAAAAAAATTCTTAATTGAAAAATTTTTTAATTGCTAAAAATTTTTAAGGGCGAAATAATTAGGATTCGTTAAATAATTATTAATGGAAAAAATTTTTTGAATAAGAAAAAATTATGAATTGGTAAAAAATTATGAAACGGTAAAAAAATTATGAATTGGTAAAAATTTTATGATCAAGAAAAAAATATGAGCCAAGAAAAAATTATGAGTTTGTAATTAATTTTTAATCCGGGAAATTTTACCCCTCAATAAAAAGAAAACTACTTCGAAAAAAATCAAAATAGTCTTGAATTTTGTAAAAAATTTTATATAATAAGATTAAGAGTTTAGATAATTATCGAAATAGACATAGAAGGTGAAACATGTTTTCTGATACTTTTAAGGCCCTATCTGATCCAGTCAGGCTTGAAATTTTAAATATGCTAAAGAAAAATGGCAGGATGAATGCAGGAGAGATTGCAGACAACTTTGACTTATCCAAGGCTACAATTTCTCATCATCTAAAAATTTTAAAAGAGCAGGATTTGATTTACGAAGAAAAAGAAAAAAATTTTATTTATTACGAACTAAACACTTCAGTATTCGAAGATATACTGACTTGGATTGTAAAATTTAGAGGAGAAGACAATGAAAAATAAATTTAGATTTAGGAAAAACAGCATAGTTTCAATAATTGCATCACTTGCGATTTTAATAATTTTTAATGCCCTATTTTATAGCAAAATGCCAGCAGAACTTCCAACTCACTGGAACTTTCAAGGTCAAGCTGATGACTACGGCTCAAAATTTCACGCCATGGTAACGATTCAGGGATTTTTAGTCCTTATGAATTTATTTCTCTGCTTTATGCTTGATAACGACCCAAAAAACGAGAGGCAAAACAATTTTTTAATGACTTTAAGCAAGATGTCCATGCCAATAATGATGATAGTAATTTATGTCATAACAATCTTAGCTGGCCTTGGAAAAGATATAAATACATCAGTTATAATTTCTATTTTAATGGGAATCCTATTTATAGCCATTGGAAATTATATGCCAAAGATAAAGAGAAATTACACCATGGGAATAAAACTTCCTTGGACCTTAAATAGCGATGAAAATTGGAGGAGGACTCACAGGTTTGGCGGTCTTTGCTTTATATTTATGGGAATATGTTTTTTTGCTATGCCATTTGTCAAAAGCGAATTAATAATAACTATACCTATTGCAATAGTTGTAGTTCTTCCAATGATTTACTCCTACTATCTTTACACTAAAGGAATCTAAAAAAAGAATCGTTACAAAAGTAAAATTATGCTTTTGTAGCGATTCTTTTTTATAAAGTATTATTTGAAAATTCTAGTAACTCTTCTTTTAATAATGAAATAAAAGCTTTTAAGTATAAAGGTTTTTCCAAATAAGGATTTGAAACAATATCAACTCGGAGAGGATAATTAAAATCTTTAATAGGGAAAAAGTATATTTCATCATTTTGTAAAAAATTATTTGCTAACATTCTTGGAACAATTGCAGATGTAACATTGTTTAGGCATAGATCTATTTGTACATCGCACTCGCTAGTATGACACACAACATTATTCAATTCTATTCCATGGGTTATTAAGTGCTGCTGTAGCAGTGTATTTAATGCACCGGTTTCATTATAAAAAGTCATAGGGATATTCTGAAAATATTTTAAATCAACACCTTTTCTAAAATTTTTTAAATCATATTGTGAGAAATTATTTATAAACATTTTTTTATTTATTACTAGATATAAATAATCTTCGCAAACATGTTCAATATGAAGACCTAAATTTAAACTAGTATTTATTCCTAGAAAAATATCTAGTTTGTTATGCAATAAATTTTTTTCAAGGATTTTAGTATCGCCACTAAAGAATGAAATCTCAACATTTGGAAAAAGTTCATGATATCTTTTTAGTAATAATGGTATTAACAATTTAGATCTTGTAGTGCTCATACCAACAGAAAAAGAACCTTTTCTTTCGTTAGAAAAATCTGAAATACTTTTCATAAGATTTTTTTCAATCATTTCTATATTATTTAATGAATTAAAAACAACTTCCCCAGCAGGTGTCAAATGCATATAAGGGTTCCTGTGAAACAATTTTGTACCATATTCTTCTTCCATTCTTTTAATGTGATCACTGACACATTGTTGAGTTACAAAAGCTCTTTTCGCAGCTTTACTTATACTTAAAGTTTCTGCAACTAATAAAAAAATTTTTTGGTTTTGAGTCATAAAGCACCTCACAATAAAAATATTAAGCAAAATAGAAAATAACAATTATTTTCTTGAATTAAATATTAAACAATAAAAAATCTAATTACATAGTAGCATTATATCAATATAAAGCATAATAAAACAAGTTAAATATTGTTAATTTTAAAAATATACTTGTTTTATTTTTATGAAAAGGATTGCTAAAGTTAATATTAGATAAGGGGGTTTGAATTTTTATGAAAAACTCAATAAAAGAATTTGTCGAAGGTTCATATGATTTACATGTTCATTCAGCTCCTTCTCATGTAAAAAGAACAATTGATGATATTGATTTAATTAAGAAAGCTAGTACTTATAAAATGGCTGGAGTTTTGATTAAAAATCATTATGAACCAACAAGTGGAAGATCTGAGTTAATAAATACACATTTCAATTTTTTTACAAAAGCTTATGGTGGAGTTGTTTTGAATAGTACAGTTGGTGGAATTAATCCATACGCATGCGAAAGTGCACTTAAAATGGGTGCTAAAATTGTATGGCTACCAACTAGAGATGCAAAGAATTCACTGAGATATGGAAACATGAAAGGTGATTTTTTTAACAGAGAAGGAATATCTGTTGTTGATGATAAGGGTAAGCTTATTAAAAGTTTCAAAGAAGTTGTAGAGGTTGTTAAAAAATATGATGCAACTTTAGCTACAGGGCACATTAGCTTTGAAGAAAGTTTAAAGGTATGTGATTATGCCATTAAAAAAAATGTAAAAGTTGTTTTAACTCATCCAGACTGGAATAGAACAAAAATACCTATAGATATTCAAATTGATTTGGGTAAAAAAGGGGTTTTTATAGAAAAGGTTTGGGCAAATTTGGATGATGGAGATTGTAGTGCAGATGAATTTTTAAATGTAATGAATCAATTGGATTTTAATAATACATTTATTACTACAGATAGAGGGTACTACACAAAAAAGCCACCATTTGAATCTTTGGTAGATTGTATAGAGTTTCTTATTGAAAAAGGAGTTGATGGTAGGAATATTGAAAAGATATTAAAAATAACGCCTAAAATTATCGTGGAAGGAGTATAAAAATGAAAAGAATAATAAAGATATCTTTAGTGCTAATATGTTTTCTAATGTTAGTAGGGTGTTCAAAAAAAGATGATGGAAAAAAAGTTTTTCAAATTGGATTTACAACTGCACCGGTTGAAAACGATCCCTACTATATTTTTGCAAAAACTTTTTCTGACATTGTAAAAGAAAAAACAAATGGAAATATAGTAATAGATATAAAGGGATCTGGACAATTGGGTCAAGAAGGAGAAATGTTTACAGGAATGCAAATAGGAACAACTGATATGGCTATAATGACCAATGCATATATCAGCGGTTACATACCTCAAGCGGGACTTTTTGATTTACCTTTTATTTTTAAAGATGGAAAAGAAGCAGCTAAAGTTTTAAGTGGAAAACTTGGAGATGAAATATTAAAAGGATATGAAGATTATGGCATAGAAGGTCTTGCTTATGGAGAAGGGGGATTTAGACATTTAGTAACTTTAAAAAATGAAGTAAAAAAGCCTGAAGACTTCCATGGATTGAAGATAAGATGTATGGAGACCGACACTTATATAGCGACATATCAGGAGCTTGGTACAAATGCAGTGCCTATGGCATGGTCAGAAACAATAACTGGTTTGCAGCAGGGAACTATAGATGGTTTAGATATACCGGTTAGTGTAATTTATACAAATGGATTTGCAGACATTGCGAAGTATTTAAACATGACAGGACATTTTTATTCACCTTTAATTCTTTGTGTTTCAAAAAATATTTATGATAAATTAGATTCTGAAGAACAAAAGATTCTAAAAGAAGCTGCAATCGAAGCTGGTGAAGCCACAAGAAAAAATAATGCAAGTTTAGAGCCTAGTATGCTTGATGAGATGGAAGAAAAAGGTATGACAATTGTTCGAGATGTCGATAAAGAAGCTTTCCAAAAAGCATTTAGAGATTTTTATGACAAGAGAGCTGAAGGAATAGGTAAGGAATATTTAGATGAATTAAGGAAAGAACTTAATTTCTAAGGAAGGAGAAATTTATGGAAAAAGCATACAATATTGTAACAAAAATTTTAAAGTTTACAATAGTAATTGTTTTTAGTGTTTTAGTGGCATCCTGCGTTCTTCAGGTTTTTACTAGATTTGTTCTAAACTCTTCTTTATCTTGGACAGAAGAATTAGCTAGATATACTTTTATTTGGGCTAATATGCTTGGAGCAATTTTATGTACTAAGAATAGAAGTAACGCTACAGTAAGCGTAATAACGGATAACTTAAGTGCTAAAAATCAAGCTATATTAAGAAAAATTGTTAATATACTTTCCATATTAATAGGTTTGATACTTTTATTTTATGGAACTAGAGTTGCATGGGCAGTTAGAACTCAATTAAGTCCTGCACTTAGAATTAGCATGAGTTTTGTTTATGGTGCAGCACCTATATTTGGAGCATTGTTAATTTTTTATTGCGTGTATGATATGTGTTCTTCAAAAAATAATGAGGTGATCAAATGATAGGTATTATGT
Source organism: Peptoniphilus hominis (ex Hitch et al. 2025) (assembly GCF_040096015.1). Taxonomy (NCBI): domain Bacteria; kingdom Bacillati; phylum Bacillota; class Tissierellia; order Tissierellales; family Peptoniphilaceae; genus Peptoniphilus; species Peptoniphilus hominis (ex Hitch et al. 2025). Next base: position 7,322 of record NZ_JBBMFO010000008.1, read on the forward strand.
TTATTGTAATGTTTGCTTTGATTTTTATTGGACTTCCAGTGTATTTGTCAATTTTAGGATCAGGAAGTATGTTTTTAATAGCGACAGGAATAAAACCACTTTTGTTAGTCAGTCAAAGGATGACAACAGGGCTAGATTCTTTCCCATTATTAGCCATTCCTCTTTTTGTATTAGTGGGAGAATTAATGGATAGGGGAGGAATTTCTAAGAGAATGATAGATTGGGCAGATTCATTAATGGGATGGGTACCTGGAGGCTTAGGAGTAGTAACAATTGTATCTTGTGCTATTTTCGCAGCCCTAACTGGTTCTGGTCCAGCAACTGTAGCAGCCATTGGATCGATAATGATACCATCATTAACAAAGACTGGCTATGATAAAAAAACAGCAGCAGGTATGGTTGCGGCAGGTGGAGCTTTGGGACCTATAATTCCTCCTAGCATACCCATGATCATCTATGGAGTTACTATGGGACTATCTATACCAAAAATGTTTATTGCTGGTATTCTTCCAGGAATAGTAATGATGCTATTACTAATATTAGTTAATTTTATTCTTATAAAAAATAAACCAGAAATATTAAAAAATAGAGAAAATTTTAGCTTAAAAAGATTGTTAAAGAGTACATGGTCAGCATTAGGTGCGTTATTGTTACCTATTATAATATTAGGAGGAATATACTCAGGTGTATTTACTCCAACAGAAGCCGCGGCAGTGGGAGTTGTTTATGCATTATTACTTGGATTTTTTATATATCACGAAATACAAGTAAAAGATTTACCTGATGCATTACTTAAAGCTATGGAAACAGCTGCAATGGTTGGAATAATAATGGGAGCCGCAAATTTACTATCTTGGATCATGTCAGTTAATAATTTTGGAGATATGGTAACCAATGCCTTAGGTTCATTTATAACTACTAAATATTCTTACTTAATTGTGTTAATGATATTATTATTCTTTGTAGGAGCTTTGATGGATACAGTAGCAGCAATAATTATATTAGCGCCTGTACTAGTTCCTTTTGGTATAGAACTTGGAATAGATCCACTTCACTTGGGAATGATATTTGTAATTAATTTGGTAATAGGATATGTTACCCCACCTTTCGGTTACAATTTATTTACAGCGCAATCAATAACAGGATTAAAATTCAACGATATAGTTAAGGGTGTAATACCTTTCTTAATAATTGAACTGGTATCAGTACTATTGTTTGCTTTTGTTCCAAATATAATTTCATTTTTACCAAATATATTGGGACTTTAAAATTTAAAAGTTGACTAATGAAAAAGCCTCTAAGTTATACAACTTGGAGGTTTTTTATCCGTAAAAAAATTTTTAATACATTTTTCTATTTTTTCTTGAAACTTCTAGGGGAAGTTTTTCCCTCTCCCTCTTTACTTTTTCATCTTCCAATTTTATTACGGCGAGATTTTCTTCTTCGCCAAGGTCTATTTCAATTTCTCCACCTGGAGCAACGCACAAGGAGTGGGCGTAGGCGTTTTTGGAAAGGTCCTCATCTCTTGCTATGGCAGGTGAAACTACATAGCACTGAGTGTCCACTGCACGAGCCCTATTTAAAAGGTGGAAGTGAACTTCGCCAGTCTTTTTCATAAAGGTTGATGGGACGAAGATGACTTCTGCTCCAAAATCACGAAAACTTTGGAAAAGTTCTGGAAATCTAAGGTCAAAACAAATGGCAAGACCAAAAATTCCATATTCTGTTTCAAAAACTCCTAGAGACTTGCCGCCAGAAATTGTGTCAGATTCCTTGTAGCCTTCAATATCAAAGAGATTGATCTTTGAATATCTGTAAATTTCTTTTCCATCTCTATCAAAAACATAGGAGCGGTTGAAAATTTTTTCACCAGCTTTAATTGGTATTGAGCCACCAATTAGGTAGACCCCATTTTCTTTTGCTAGCTGGCTCATTTTTTTATAAGTTTCCCCAAAATCTTCTTCAGCAAATTTTGTGAAATAAGAATTTTGGTAGGGACAGTTCCACATTTCTGGAAGACAAATTACATGAGCCCCGCCCTTTTTTGCCCCAGTCACATATTCTTCCATAGTATTTAAGTTTTTTTCCTTATCGCCAGTTGCTGGCAGCTGAATTATTCCTACATTAAAATCTTTCATATTCACCTCAAATTATATTGAAAAATCCAAGACATAAAACAAGAATACCGAGGACTATTCTGTAATAGCCAAAGGGGATAAAGTCGTGCTCACGAACATAGCCAAGGAATTTTTTGATTACTATAAGGGCAACGATGTAAGAAATGGCGCCGCCAAGAATAATCAAAAACCATTGCCAAGCTGTAAAGGAAAAGCCGATTTTAAAAATTTTAAGGGCAGTTGCACCAAGCATAGTTGGGACTGCAAGATAGAAAGAAAATTTTGCAGAGCTTGTTCTTGAACAGCCAAGTAGCATGGCGCCAATAATTGTGGCAGCAGAACGAGATGTGCCTGGCACCATGGCAAGGCATTGGAAAAATCCAATTAAAAATGCTGTTTTTAATGTGATATCGTCTAAATTTTCATATTTAAAAACTTTATTTTTATTATTTTTTTCCATGAAAATAATTACTAGTCCATAGAAAATCAGTGTAATAGAAACTGTAGTAGTATTAAAGAAGTGAGCGTCGATAAAGTCATCTAGCAAAAATCCAAAAAAAGCTGCGGGAAGAAATCCTACAATTATCTTTGCAATTAGTCTCATAGTTTTCATATCTCGGTACTTAAATTTTTCTTTAAAAGTTAAACTTTCATAATTTTCTTCGCCAATTACTGGCACAATTTTGCCTTTTGCAATTGGATTTACATCGTAAAAATATAAATAAACAACAGCTAGTATTGCACCAAGCTGAATAATTACATTAAAGGCGTTGGAAAAAGCTTGTGGCTCAAGCTTTAGAAAAGTGTTAGCTATAATTAAATGTCCTGTTGAAGAAATTGGAAGGAACTCTGTAAGTCCTTCAATTATTCCAAGAAAAATTACTTTTATTAAATCTAAAATCATATTTACCTCCAAATTTGTCAAAGCTATTATAACATTTGTGGCAAAAAAAATAAAAGGCTCTCGCCATAAAGACAAGAGCCTTAAAACTTTATTCACTTCTTTGTAAATTTAAAAACTTTGTAAATTCTTTCTTAAACATTAGCTCAACTGTTCCCGTAGGGCCATTTCTGTGCTTGGCAATAATTACTTCGCCAATGTTTGGCTTTTCTGATTCTTCCTTGGTGTAATATTCATCTCTGTATAAAAACATAACTATGTCGGCGTCTTGTTCTATGGCGCCAGACTCACGAAGGTCAGATAAGATTGGCTTGTGGTCAGTTCTTAGTTCTGGGGCACGAGAAAGTTGTGATAGGGCAATAACTGGCACTTCAAGTTCCTTGGCTATTGCCTTTAAATTTCTTGAAATGGCAGAAATTTCTTGTTGCCTTGACTCAACTCGGGAGTTCATCTGCATAAGCTGTAAGTAGTCTATTACGATTAAGTCAAGTCCCTTTTCCACCTTCATCCTTCTGCACTTGGCTTTTAGTTCAAGGGGCGATATGCCGGCAGTGTCGTCAATTTCAATTTTTAAATTGGAGACAATGGGCATGGTGTTAATTATTTTTGTCCACTCTTCCTCATTTAAGTTGCCGGAAATAACTTTTTGCAAATCCACATGGGCATTTGATGAAATAATTCTTTGGAAAAGTTGGTTCTTGCTCATTTCAAGGGAGAAGACTGCAACTGATGCGCCCCCTCTTAGGGCTGCGTTAGTGGCAATATTTACCATGAGAGCAGTTTTACCCATGGAAGGTCTTGCTGCAAGTAAAATTAAGTCAGACTTCTGAAGCCCTGAAATTTTTCTGTCAAGATCTACAAAGCCGGTTGTAAGACCAGTTAAGGCATTTGGATTTTGCGCCTTCTTTTCCAAGTCAGAGAAGGATTCAAGGGCAATATTTTTTATATTTACAAGTCCATTTTTTGTTGAGTCCTGAGTAATATCAAATACAGATTTTTCTGCGAGCTCGATTATAAGTTCTGCCTTTGCATCTGATGAATAGGCGGCGGAAATAATTTTGTCAGAGGCATTTATTAATTCTCTTAAGATTCCCTTTTCCTTAATAATTTTGCAGTAAGACTTAATATTTGATACGGCAGTTACATTGGAAGAGAGGTCGGCAAGATAAGTTATGCCGCCAACTTCTTCTAGTGAGTCAGTTTTTTTCAGTTCCTCAGCAATGGTTATTACATCTGCAGGTTCATTTCTGTTGTAAATATTTAAAATTGCATCGTAAATTTTTCTGTGAGCATCTTGATAAAAGTCCTCTGTCTTTAAAATTTCGATAGAGGCAGTTATGGCTTCCTTGGATAACATCATAGAGCCAAGAGCAGATTCTTCAGCCTCTAAGCTGTGAGGAGGCATTTTTATATTTTCAACAGAATTTAAATCTAATTGGTCCTTTACATCCATATCAATCAAGATTCCGGTCTAACATTTACCTTTAAAGTTGCAGTAACATCTGGATACAATTTTATGTCGATGTTCTTCATGCCAGCTTCTTTAATATTTTCAGCTAGGTCAATTTTTTTCTTGTCAACTTCAATTTTATATTCACTCTTTAAGTTTTTAGCAATGTCTTGTGAAGTTATTGCACCAAAAAGTCTTCCGCCTTCGCCGGCCTTTGCTTTAATAGTAAGAGTTATTTCTTCGATTTTTTTCTTAACTTCATTTGCCTTGGCGCGGTTTTCCTTTTCTAACTTTTCTTCTTCAATTTTATTTTTCTTCCAAGTTTCCATGTTTTCAGGAGTAGCTTCAATGGCAACTCCCCTTGGGATTAAAAAGTTACGAGCGTAGCCAGTCTTTGCGTTAACTATGCTTCCCTTTGGTCCTAAGTTTTTGTCGTCCTTTAATAAAATTACTTTCATGTTATTCCTCGCTTTTGTTTTCTTCTAAATATTCATCTATAGCTTCTATTAAAATCTTTTCAGCTTCGTCTAAATCTTCTGTGTCAACTTGGGCTCCAGCCATATTTAAGTGACCGCCGCCGCCAATTTTTTCAAGTATAAGTTGAACTGATACAACTTCTCCACGAGACCTGCCAGATATGTGGGTTTTTCCATCATTAATAGTTAGGACAAAGGATGCATCAATGCCATTTATATCAAGTAGGGCATCGGCAGCTTGTGCAGCCACAAGGACGGAATTTTTTGCCGCCTTTTCAAATCTCGATACAGCAATATTGTCGTGGATAATTTTTGTGTTGTGAATTACATCTGCCCTGTAAAGCATAGTGTCAAAATCGTCTTGGAAAAGTGCCTTTACCTTTAACATATTTGCCCCAGCCCTCTTTAAAACAGAAGCAGCTTCAAAGGTTCTCACCCCAGTTTGGAAGGAGAAGTTCTTTGTGTCAACAACTATTCCACTCATGAGAGCATCGGCTTCAAAGTGAGTTAAATTTAAGTCGTCAGACATATAAGTTAGCATTTCAGTTATGAGCTCGCAAGTGGAAGAAGCATAGGGTTCTACATAAGTTAAAACTGGATTTTCAACAAATTCCTTGCCCCTTCTGTGGTGGTCGATTACAACTATTTGACCAGTTGCCTTTAAGAGGTCTGGATACTCTGTAAAGGATGGCTTGTGATTGTCAACTAAAATTATTAGAGAAGAGTGCTTTATTGTATTCATGGCAGTTTCCCTAGAAATGACCTTTGCATAAAGCTCAGGCTCCTCTTCCTTCATCCTGTCAATTAAATTGTCAATAGACGGATTGGACTTTTCAAGGACTATAAAGCCTTCCTTATTCCTATTTAGGGTTGCACGAAGACAACCTATGGCAGCACCAATGGCATCCATGTCTGGATTTTGGTGACCCATGATGTAGACATTTTCAGATCTGTCGATTAATTGTTTTAGGGCTTCACCTATAACTCTAGCCTTAACCTTATTTCTCTTTTCAACAGCCTTTGACTTGCCGCCAAAAAAGGCATAGTTGTCGTCAACCTTTACAACGGCTTGGTCACCACCACGACCTAGTGCCAAATCAAGGGATGAGTCAGCTTCAAGGTAGGCATCTTTAAAATTAAGTCCAAAGGAAGAAACTCCAATGGATAAGGTTATTGGAATGGAGTTGCCCTTGTTTAAATCTCTAAGGTCGTCTAAGATGTCAAATCTCTTGTCCTTTAAAATAGTTAGGGACTTATAGGTCATTACAACAAGGTACAAATCTTCGTCCATTTTTCTAACTAGGGCGTCGTATTCTTCAAAGTACTGAGAAATAGTTGAGTCAATCTCTGCAATGAGTAGGGGTCTAATTTCTGATGGGGCAGAACTTACAGCCTCAGAGAAATTGTCCACTTCGATCTTTGCAATAATTGGATACTGGGAGGTGTACTTGTCCTTTAAATTTTTGTAGGCAGTGTTGTCTACAAAGTAAAGGAGGACAGACTTGCCTTCCTTATTTTCAGACTTATTTTCCACAACATTGGTGTAGACGCTAAAGGATCTCTTGTTTATTTCAATAGGAAGGGTGTTGGCACCATTTCTACCTATTATATTTGAGATGTCAATGTCCTTAACTAAATTTTCAAGGTCCCTGTCTAGGACACTCTTTTCGTTAAATAAATTTATGAAGGGGGTGTTGTACCAGAGGATTTTTGCCTTTTCGTCAGTTACTACAAGGGGAAAGGGCATGTCAAAAATAGCTTCCTTAGTTAAAGAGTCAAAATTTTCGTTTAAATTTTCAATATGTTTGATTGTCTCTTCATTCTTATTTTTGATTTCGGAATAGCTTAAATAAAAAACATATGCAAAAGCAATAATTGAAATAAGGCCAAGAATTGGCTCTAGTATTATTAAAATAATAACGACTGCGATTCCGAAAATAAGATATGGGAGAAAATCGCTAATTTTATAATTATCTTTCATAATATTCCCACTTAATTAATTTTTCTAAAGTTAACAATTTGGTCAAGGGCGCCAAGTATCATGACAAAAATTTGCAGTGTCGAGATGGCTAGGCAAAGACCAATTAATAGATATTGTAAAAAACTCTTAAAGCCAAATCTCGTCATATAAAATTTAAGAACGCTTATACCTGCCGCAAAGAGCATGAAAAAAACTAAATTCATTAAATTCAAGATGAAGATTTGACCGCTGGGACCAAAATAATCGCCAGTCAAAGAAAAAATTGCAAGAGTAGCAATGGATAGCATAATAATTTCTCTTGGGAGTTTTAAAAATTCAAGAGAAGAAGGTTGCATGATAAACTTTCCTTTTGAAAGGAGACTTCTTCCAGCTGTAGTGTAAGTTACATAGGAAGTGACCACAGATATGATTATCAAAACAGAGGGAAGGATTTGTAAAAATCTCTTGTAATAAATTTCTGCACTTGCAGCAAAATTTGATAGGTCCCCTTGTGATAGTCCAGCTTCCTTAGCAATATTTGTATAAAAGCCTGTAATGGAATTAATAGTTTCCCTTGAATTTAGGACTTCACTATTTATGCCAAAGGCAAAAAATAAAACCATTATAGATGTAAAAAATATAAGAGATGTTGCCATAATTGTCGGTGCAACAGGTCTATTTGTGGTAATCATATAGTGAAAAATTAAGATGAAGGGTCCAAAAATTGTAAAAATTATTATTGCCTCCATAGGTCCTAAGATGGCACCGATTAGGAGGACAACTGCAATTAAAGTCGCCATCACCTTTATAATTCCTTCTTTTACAGATTCAACTACATACATAGAAGGAAATAAAATATAAAGAAAGGGAAAAATCATTCCAATCATGGAAATAATTATAGACCTAGTAAAGAGTCTAAAGAGTCCCTTAAAATCAGTTTCTTTTTCCAATAAATCAACTCCTGTCCACTTCATTTTACCACAGATTTATAATTTGATAAAGAAATCTAAATTTAGGTAAAAATTATAAAAAAAAAAAATAAAGTTTGCGATAAAGTCTTGGCAAATTTTATAAAAAAAGCCAGGGTCATCCCTAGCTTTAAAAATTAGTAAATAATTAAGTTGTCGCCATCCTTATACATAAAGAAGCTGTCGTAAATTCCATCGGGGCTGTTCTCTAAGTCCAGTAAAAAGTCCTCTATATTTTCCATGACTTCATCATTAATTTCCAAATCCTCGTAGCGAAAAGTAATGCCCGATACAACTATTTTCTTTTCCTCCATAAATTCCTTCCTTTCTCAAAAAATAATTATAAAAACTACTCTTAATAAATAACTTAAAAAAGAAAAAAATTATATAGAAAATTCACCTAAGGGAATTAAAACTACTTTCTAAAATATGCTAAGAAGAGGGCACCTGGACCTGTGTGAGTGCCAACAACACTTCCTATTTGAATAAATTCTGGAGAAGAAATTTTATCTTCCCAAAGATCTTTTGTCTCTCTCAAATATTTTTCAATCTTTTCACTGTCTCTACCTGTGTAGCCAAGTTTAAGGGGCATGGAAAAGTCAATAGATCCATGTTTTTTTATTTCGCTAATAAATAAGTTGTTGGCATTTTTTATTCCCTTTGCCTTGCCAACAGATTCAATTGCACCATCTTCCATGGAAAGAAGAACCTTGACAGAAAAAAGTCCACCTATAAGGGCAGATGCCTTTGAGATTCTTCCGCCTCTTTCAAGGTATTCTAAGGTGTCAACTAAAACTACAAGTCTAAGCCTTTTCTTTGCTTCCTCTAAAAGTTCGGCAATTTCTCTTGCAGACTTTCCTTCTCTTACAAGCCTCATGGCATAGTCAACGAGAGCTCCCTCTGCATTTGAAACATTTAAGGAATCTACAATAAAAATTTTATCTTCAAGACCCTGGCTTGCAAGCTTTGCACTTTGATAAGTTCCAGATAACTTTGATGACAAGACAATTACCACAGCCTCGTCGCCAGCATCTATGACCTTTTTGTAGACATCCATGAAAGCCACAGGTGTAGGTTGGCTTGTCTTTGGAAACTCTTCCTTTTTCTCAAGCCTTTCATAAAATTCGTCCTTTGTAATATCAACTGAATCCAAAAAGTCTTCTTCGCCAAAAGTTACGTGAAGGGGCACTACAATTAAGTCCTTCTTAATATTTTCTTCTATGTCACAAGTTGATCCCACAATTATTTTTACTGCCATATATTTCCTCACAATTATTTTATTTTATCTATTTTTACTATTATACTTTAAGATTCTTAAAAAGTATTTTATAAATTATTAAAATTTCATTAATTTTTATAAATATTTACTCCATTGTTCAAGCTTTAGTATAAAGAATAGTAGGGCAAGTGTCAACATAGACAGCAGGGCATCTATAAAGTTTTTGTGGTAAAATGTTAAGATAAGATTGAATTTTTTGGGAGATGATTTTATCAATAGATATTCAAAAATTACAAAGAAGACAAAAAGAGAAATTGTCCTTTTAAAGGCTAGACCCTGCAAGTGGGGCAAGTGTACTTTTTGTGATTATATAGAAGACAACGAAGTGGACAATAAAAAAATTGACGAGATAAATTTTGAAGTTTTAAAAAATGTCACAGGAGAATTTGGAGTTCTAGAAGTCATTGACTCAGCCTCAGTTTTTGATTTGACAGACAAAAGTCTTGAGGCAATAAAAAAAGTTGTTGAAGAAAAAAATATAAAGAGATTATTTTTTGAAGCTCACTGGATTTATAGAAATAGACTTGATGAGATAAGAGACTTTTTTGGTATTCCTATAACTTTTAAGACGGGAATAGAAACTTTTGACAATGACTTTAGGGAAAAAGTCCTAAAAAAGGGTGCAGACTTTAAAGACTATAGAGAAGTGAAAAAATATTTTGACTCCCCCTGTGTCATGGTGGGCATAAAGGGACAGACGAGAGAAATGATTGACCGCGACATGGAAATTATAAAAAATTTCTCCCACGGAACAGTAAATATTTTTATGAACAACTCCACAGATATAAAAAGAGACGATGAACTTGTAGCGTGGTTCGTGGAAAAATATAGATACTTAGAAGATGACCCTCATGTAGATATTTTACTTGAAATCACAGATTTTGGTGTGGGCTGAAAATCTCTAAGAAAAAAATAGAAATCTTTAAAATTTATTTTTAAGATCAAAAAAATTCCCGATGGAAAATTTCCACCGGGATTATTTTTTGAGAATATTTTATTTTAGATAAATAGCATTGAAAGCATATCTTGTACGTGAAGTGGTGCTTCTGGTCCAACAGGAAGTCCTATTAGGTACCATACTATCATTAAAAGTGTCCAACCCAACAAGAAGAACATTGAATATGGAAGCATCATTGATGTAAGTGTTCCAAGTCCAGAGTCCTCGTCGTATTTTTGCATGAAGACAACGATCATCGCAAAGTAAGACATAAGTGGTGTAATGATATTTGTTGAAGAGTCACCAATTCTATAGGCAACTTGTGTAAGTGCAGGTGAAAGTCCAAGATTATACATCATTGGCACAAATATTGGAGCCATAATTGCCCATTTTGCAGAAGCTGAACCCATAAATAGGTTTAGGAAAGCTGAAAGCAAGATGAACATAATTAATAGTGGAAGTCCCTTTAGTTTAATTGACTCTAAGAAGTCTGCTCCGTTTTTTGCAAGAATTAGTCCCAAGTTTGTTTGGTTGAAATATTTTACAAACTGTGCTGCAAAGAAAGCAAGAACAAGGTATCCGCCCATGCCCTTCATGGCTTTTGTCATTGCATCCACAAGGTCGTGGGAATTTTTTATAGTTCCAACAGTTTTACCATAGGCAATACCAGGAATCATGAAAAGTAGTAACATTCCAGGTATAAGTCCATGACCTAAGAAGTATTTAAGTGTCATTGCATTTTTAGATTCTTCAAAAGCTCTAAAAGGTGCATTAGCTGGGAACATCAAAAACGCCATAATCACTACAAAAGCTATGAAAGCTATAAGAGCATTTCTAAGGCCCTTCTTTTCCAAATCAGTTAGTGGACTTTCGTCAGCCTTGTAAGATCCATGGTATTCTCCTAAGTTCTTTTCAACAATTCTATTAGTTACAAGAGTACCAATTATTGTGATTAAGAAAGTTGATACAAATAGGAAGTACCAGTTACAAGTAGCGGCAAGAGTCATGTCTATACCACCAGCCTTTAAGGCTTCATTTGTAATATTTGTAAGTAGTGGGTCAGTTGTACCAAGTAGTAAGTTGGCAGAGAAACCACCACTTACGCCTGCAAAGGCTGCTGCTATACCTGCAAGTGGATGACGACCTGCATTTGCAAAGATAAGTGCTCCTAGTGGAACTACTACTAAGTAGCCAGCATCAGATGCAATATTTGACATAACGCCAGCAAATACAACTGTAGCTGATAAAAGTGTAGGGTTTACGTTAGAAAGAAGTCTTTTTAAAGTTGCATTAAAAAGGCCACTGTTTTCAGCAACACCAACACCAAGCATAGCTACAAGAACTGTTCCTAGTGGAGCAAAGCCTGTAAAGTTTTCTGTTGCAGAGTTAAAGATGTAAGCAAGCCCTTCCCAATTGAGAAGAGATACAGCTTCTTTAGTTACTTCTTCTCCAGCCTTTGCATCGAAATATGTAACACTTAAGCCTGATTTTGCTGCAAAATGTGAAATTATGATTACGATTACACTTAGTATTGCAAAAATCATGGCAGGGTGAGGTAATTTATTACCAATTCTTTCTACGCCTTTCAGAAAGCCGCCAACATCGTTCTGGTTTTTAACCTGTTTTTTGTTTTCTTTCATTTAATTCCTCCTCATTAATGAAAATAATATCCTCAAATTTAATATTATAGTAAATCTGTTATACTTTCAACAATTATTTGACAATATTACTATTTTTATCACTGCTGTAATAGATTAAATTAAATGATTTATTTTCATACAATGTACAATCTATTTATAATCAACTATTGACTAAAAATTTGTTGTTTAGAGGGCTTAGGAATGTTAAAATTAATTCACAATTTTATCACTTTATGCTAAAATAGAATAGCAAGGAGAGGGTTAAATAATGAAAGAATATAGTTCCTTTGAAATCCTTGGACCCATAATGGTTGGTCCATCGTCATCACACACTGCAGGCGCTTGCAAGATTGCAAGAGTTGCTGCAAAAATTTGTCCTGGAAATTATGAAAGCGTGGAATTTTATTTGCACGGTTCTTTTGCATATACATATAAGGGACATGGCACTGATAGGGCACTTTTAGGCGGAATAATGGGCTTTAAGACCTATGATAATTCTATTAGAAGGGCTTACGAGATTGCTGATGAGAGAGGCATTAACTACTCTTTCATCCCAATGAATTTAGGAGAAGAGTATCACCCAAATACAGTTAAAATAAAATTTAATTATAAAGACGGAAGTAGCGAATATGTAATTGGCTCCTCAATTGGCGGGGGCAATATGGTAATCGTTGACATAAATGGAATAAAGGTTGAATTTGATGGCAAATTCCCTACATTTTTATTCCAATATAATGAACAAAAGGGTGTTATCGCTGAAGTTTCAACAGCTTTAGCTAATGAAAATTACAACATCGAATCTATTAACACATCTAAGGATATGCTTACTGAAATTGTAACCTTAACTGTTGAGCTAGACGAAAATGCCAATGAAAACTTAAAAAATCTTTTGTTAAATAATCCTAGATATTTAACTTCAAAATATGTGGAGGTTTAAATGTTAAATACTGCTAAAGAAATTATAGAAGTATGTGAAAGTGAGAATCTTCACTTTTATGATTTAGTCTTAAAGGAAGAGACAAAGGTCCTTAAAATGACTGAAGAAGAGATGAAGAAAAAGCTTCAAGAAATCTTAGAAGTTATGAAAGCTTCATCACATGAAACACTAGATAAAACTTATGACACTGAATATAAAATGATAGACGGCTTTGCAAAGAAGATGAACGACTATCAAAAAGAAAAAGATCCTTTAACTAGCAAATTTCTAGTTAGGACAATGGCTATGGCCTTTTCCACATCTGAAACCAATGCCAATATGGGAACTATTGCAGCAGCGCCAACTGCTGGAAGTTCCGGTATTATGCCTGCAGCCCTAATGGCAGCAAGAGACAAATATGGTTTAGATGATGAGACATTAATAAATGGACTTTTGACATCAATAGGAATAGGGCAAATTATTGGTAAATATGCAACATTCGCCGGTGCTGAAGGTGGATGCCAAGCTGAATGTGGTTCTGCCAGTGCTATGGCAGCTGCCGCACTAGTAGAGATGCTTGGTGGAAGCGTAGAAGAAGCACTAAATGCAGCCAGCATTACACTTATTAATGTAATGGGGCTGGCCTGCGATCCAATAGCGGGACTTGTAGAGTATCCATGTACTTTTAGAAATGCCTCAGGTGTTATGAATTCTTTCATATCAGCTGACATGGCCCTTGCAGGTATTAAATCTATTGTACCTTTTGACGAAGTTTGTCAAGCAATGGGTGAAGTTGGGCATCTACTACATGAATCAATTAGGGAGACTGGTCTTGGCGGGCTAGCAGGTACAAAAACCGGACAATGTATTAGAGCCGAGTTTTTGAATATTAAGGAGGATTAAAATGACAGAAAAAAAGAAAAAAATAGGTCTAATTCCTAGACTTATTATAGCTATTGCACTAGGTATTCTTGTTGGTCAATATTGTCCAGCAGTAGTAACTAAAATTGCAATCACAATCTCAGGATTATTTGGAAAGTTCTTAAACTTCATTATTCCATTAATGATTATTGCCTTTGTATCTAAGGGTATTGCAGACCTATCTGAAGGTGCTGGTAAACTTTTAGGAGTAACAGTTGGACTTGCTTATTTATCTACATTAGTTGCAGGATCTCTATCCTACACTATGGCAAGAAACATATTCCCAAGCTTTATTAAACCAGAACTTGCAGAACAAGTTCAAAAAGCAACTGCAAATGAAATTGCACCTTTCTTTGAAATTCCACTGGGAGCTTTCATCGATGTAACTGCAGCACTTGTACTTGCATTTATGCTAGGACTTACAGTTTCAGCACTAAGAGCTAAGGGAAGCGGAGAAATTTTCTATAAGGGAATTAACGAATTCAATGAAATCATAAATTTAGTATTAGCTAAATTCGTAATACCTCTACTTCCATTCTTCATCTTTGGTAACTTCTGTAACCTATCATATTCAGGTTCAGTATTTGCAATTCTTGGAATATTCTGGAAAATATTCCTTTGCATTATTATTTTACACACATTATATTTGGTTCTTTTATTTGTTGTGTCAGGCGCATACACTGGAAGAAACCCTGCAAAATGTATAAAAGCAGCAGTTCCAGCTTACTTAACAGCTATAGGAACTCAATCTTCAGCAGCAACTATTCCTGTTAACGTTGCTTGTAACAGAAAAATGGGTGTAACAAGACAAATTAGAGAATTCTGTATCCCACTATGTGCAACAGTTCACTTAGCTGGATCAATGATTACTTTAACAGCTTGTGTATTTACACTACTTACAATGTTTGATATGCCTCACTCTTTCCCACTAATTCTTAAATTTATTGCAATCCTAGGAGTTGCCATGGTAGCAGCACCAGGAGCACCTGGTGGAGCAGTAATGAGTGCACTTCCATTCTTACCAGTAGTTGGGGTTGATTCATCAGGAACACTTGCTACAATTTTAATTTCACTATATCTAACTCAAGACTCTTTTGGTACAGCAGCTAACGTAACTGGCGATAACGCTATTTCAATGGCAGTTGAAAAAATCTATTACAAGTACATTGTAAAGAGACCTATTCCAGAAGAAAACTTCGACGAAGAAGCAAGATTAGATATTTAATCAAAAATGCATATTTACCTAGAAAAAACTATGTCTTTGGCATAGTTTTTTTGCTTTATAAAATATTTTGTGCCTATCTAATTAAAGAATTAAAATAAATTTGCTATAATGAGACTAAAGGTTGGTGTGACATGAAGACTGTACTTATAACAGGTGCCTCAAGAGGTATTGGCAGAGACATTGCCAAGAGGCTGGCAAGAGAAGACTATAGAATTATAATAAATTACAATAAATCAGAAAAAGAAGCAAAAGAATTAGAAAAAGAAATAAGATCCATGGGTAAAGATGCCCTTGCCATAAAGGCTGATGTGACAAAATTTTCTGAAGTGGAAGAAATGTTTAATGAAGTTTCAAGAAGATTTAAGGGCGTTGACATACTTATAAACAATGCAGGGATTTCTAGCTACGCACTTTTCCAAGACATTGACGAAAAAACTTGGGACCACATTTTTGATGTAAATGTAAAGGGCGTTTACAATTCCATTCACGCAGCCCTTCCCTATATGTTAGAGAAGCATTCAGGGAAAATTTTAAATATGTCTTCCATCTGGGGCATAGTTGGTGGATCCATGGAAAGTCATTACTCGGCAAGTAAGGGCGCCATAAATGCACTTACCAAGGCACTGGCACAGGAACTTGGCTACTCTGGCATAACGGTTAACGCTATTGCACCAGGTGCAGTTGATACACCAATGACCAAGGAAATAGGGGAAGAAAATTTGTGCATTCTCTCTGAAGAAATTCCCATGGGTAGACTTGCAACCACCGAAGAGATTGCAGAGCTAGTTGCCTTTATGATTTCAGAGAAAAATTCCTACATGACAGGACAAATTATTTCGCCTAACGGCGGCATGATAGTATATTGATAGAGAGAGGTGTTTAAATGAAAATTTTATTTATCTACAATCCAAATTCTGGAGACGAAAGCGGCAAAGAATTTGTGGGAGAAGTTGAAGATTATCTCAAAAAATATTTTGAAGAAGTAATTTTAAGGGAGACAAAAGAAGCTGGCGACGGCACAAAATTTGTTGAAGAGATAAGGGATGTAGACGCCATAGGAGTCTATGGTGGTGACGGAAGTGTAAATGAAGTTTTATTGGGCATGCATAAAACTTCTTCAAGGGCCAAACTTTTAATTTTGCCAGGTGGTACGGGAAATTTATTGGCAAAAAAGCTGGGAATAGATGATGACAAGGAAGCTGCCCTAAGATCCTTTGACTTTAAAAGGACAAAAAAGATTGACCTTGGCAAGGTAAATGATAAGATTTTCAGCCTCTTTGCCTCAATAGGCGCTGTGCCAGAGGCAATCCACGAAGTCTCCTCAGAAGAAAAGTCAAAATTTGGTGGTCTTGCCTATATAAAGAAGTCCATAGAAAAATTAGCTTCATCTGAAGAATATAAACTTGATGTGAAATCTGATGGTGGAAATTATTCTGGACCAGTAGACCATTTAATAGTTGGACTTACAAATAAAATTGGAAAATTAGAATTTACCCAAGAAAATGAAGAGATGAATAGTGGCAAGGCAAACCTATTTATCATGACAAGTGATTCAGTAAGGGACAGGCTTGAAGTTTTAAAGGACTCCCTTAGCGGCGAAGTTGAAGAGGGAGAAAGCATAGTTCACTATACAGTTAAAGAAATGGAAATAAACTCAATGGATGGAGAAGAAGTTGCACTTGACATTGATGGAGACAAGGGACCAAGCTTGCCAGTTAAGATAAAAATTTTAAAAGAAGAAGTGGAAGTTTACCTTCCAAGTGAGGTGAAAGATGACTAAGATTTTATATGCTAAGGATTATGTTGAGAAAAAAAGTGGTGACTTAATAGAAAGGGTAAAAAACTTAAAATCTAAGCCAATCATTTCCATAATTAGAGTGGGCAAGGACTACGGAAGCCTTGCCTATGAAAAGGGAATAAAAAAGACGGCAGAAAAACTTGGCATTGAGGTTGATGTCAATGAATTTGCAAAAGATGCCAGCCAAGATGAAGTCATTGATGCAATAAAAAAGTTAAACAATAACGAAAAAATTGGGGGCATACTTGTCTTTAGACCTCTTCCAGAAAATTTTGACGAGGAAAAAATTTCTCTTGTCCTAGATCCAAAAAAAGATGTGGACTGCATGCATCCCCTAAACATGGCGAGAGTTTTCAGTGGAGATGTCAGTGGTTTCACTCCCCTTGCTCCAAAGGCAGCCTATGAGCTTTTAAAGTTTTATGGCTATGACTTAAAGGGCAAGGAGGCAGTTATAATCAACCACTCCAATGTTGTGGGTAAGCCCCTTGCCATGTTTCTTTTAAAGGATCTTGCCACAGTTACAATTTGCCATGTGGGTACAGTGGACCTTAAAAAACACACAAGGTCGGCAGAAATTGTTTTTACAGCCATGGGTCGTGCTGAAACTTTAGATGAGACTTATTTTAATGAAGATGCTCTTGTAATTGATATTGGCACTTCAAAAAATAAGGAAGGGAAATACAGAGGCGACCTTGACGAAAAATCTGTAGATGGAAAAATAAGTGCCTACTCACCAGTTCCCGGTGGCATAGGAAGCATTACCAACCTACTTTTACTTGAAAATGTAATAAATTATTATTAAAATTTTTTTGCTCTCCAAATTTTCTGGAGAGCCTTTTATTTTTATATTTGTTATAATGAAAAAAAGGAGAGAGAAATGATAACGAATAAAGTGATTTTAGTGAGGCCCTATGCCTTTAAGTACAATAAAGAGACAGCCATTGACAATGTCTACCAAGAGCGTCCCAGAGAAAGTGCGGAGGATGAAATAAAAGAGAGAGCCTTAGAGGAATTTGACCAGGCAGTAAGACTTCTTCAAGAAAATAAAATTCATGTTGATGTAATAGAAGATTTTGATGAGTCTACACCAGATTCAATTTTTCCCAACAATGTCTTTGTGACCTTCCCAGGAAAAGTTTTTGTTTCAGAAATGTACACAGAAAACAGAAATAAGGAGTACGAAAAAATTCTCCCTCAGCTAAAAAAAATTATTGATTACGACAAGGCTGACATAGTTGATTTTAGAAATGATGAGGGAAAAGTTTTGGAAGGGACAGGGGCTCTAGTCATAGATAGGTGGAAGGACATTTGCTACGGCTGCCTATCAAAGCGCTGCGACGAAGATGAATTTTTAAAATTTGCCAAGGTCTTTGGTCTTAAGCCAGTGGCTTTTAGGGCAAGGGACAAGGGTAAGGACATTTACCACACAAATGTACTTATGATGGTGGCAGAAAAGTTTGCCATTCTTGCAGATAGTTTGATTACAGAAAATAGGGAGGAAGTTTTGAGCTCCTTAAGGGAAAGCGGCAAGGAAATAATTTCTCTTTCAGAAGATGAATTTAATAATTTTGCGGCAAATTCTATTGAGTTAAGGGGAGAAGATAAAAATATTCTCGTGATTTCAAAAGCTGCCTATGATGCCTTAAGTGATGACCACAAAAAAATTATTGAAAAGTACGATGAGATCCTTCCAATTTGCGTTGACACAATATCAAAATATGGCGGCGGGTCCATAAGATGCATGATTGCAGAAAATTTTTTTGACATAAGGTAAGATTAAGGTGAAAATTTTAAAATTCTTAGGATTTTTACTTGTGGCACTTGGCTTGGCTTTGGGAATCCCAAAAAATTTAAAGGACTATAGAGAAGAAAAAAACTTGGAAAACTTCTTGGAATTATTTGGTCGCATCATAATGGTTCCCTCTACAATAATCTTGGCAGTAGGAGTTTATATTTAAGAGACAGAGGGAAAAGGGCTACCAATAAATTAAAAATACTTGCAGAGATAAATTTTGTCTCTGCTTTTTTATTGGTTAGTTTTTTTACTATAAAATTTTAAAAAGGCAAGGCCCAAAAACAACCAAAAGAAGAAAATAATCAAGGCAGTGTAGCCCATAAAGGCAGGAGTCTTTGGAACAAAGGTTGAGATGACAATTACAGCAGAAATTATTATTGCTGGATAAATAGTTAGCTTTCCACCAGGTGCCTTAAAGGATGTGTAATACTCCTTGTCCTTGTTTATTAAGACCACAAGGGACAGGCAAGTTAAGAACCAGCCAATGACAAAGGAAACTGAACCTAGACTAGTTAAGGGGTCTATTAAGTTCATGCCCACAAAGGGACCTATGGCAGCAAAAATAAAGCAAAAAACTAGAGCAGTTACTGGAGTTCCATACTCGGCGTGTTCCTTGGCAAAAATTTTTGGAATTAAATTATTTTTTGCCATTGATTGGATTAGTCTTGCCGATGCCATAAACATTCCGTTCCAAGTGGAAAAAAGTCCTGCCAAAGTTCCTATTATAATTAGTTTTGAAAGAATGTAGCCTAGCTTTCCACCATAAGCTTCTTGAAGTAAATAGCCCATGGCAGGTGGACTGGCGAGAGAATATTCTTGCCAATTGGAGACGCTAGCTGTTGAAAGTATTACAAGTGAGTAAAAAATTCCTGCAGCAACTATGGAAAGGACCATGGCAATTGCCACATTTTTAAATTTCTTATCTGGCGAAGTTTCTTCCACAGACTGTGCAATAGTGTCAAAGCCTGACATAAAAAAGGGAACTATTACAACAATGGCTATTATCCCGCCAAAAAGTGAGGAGTGACTGCCCTCGCCTACATTTTGGTAAAGGGGGTACAAATTATTGGCATTACCTGCCTTAAAAGAAAATATAATTACTATTACTCCTATTACAATTATTAAAATAGAAAGTATAGACTGAAGCTTTGAAGCAAAATCAGACCCCTTAAAGTTTATAAAAAATAATAAAAGGGCTAGGATGACTCCAAGAAGGATGGAAGATGCTTTTATGGGAGCACCTACTACATAATAAAGGACTCTTGAACTTGAGAGCAAAGGAATCAAATTTTCGAGGATGGTGTTTATATAAATTGCCTCCCAAGGAAGTATTGTCAAGTAAGAAAGTGCCAAGAACCATGATGATATAAAGGATAAATTTCTCCCAAAGGCCTTGTTGGTATAAACTAAGACGCCGCCTCCCTGAGGAAGAGTGGCGAGAAGTTCACCATGACACAAGCCAATTGGTATCAAAAGCAGGGTGGCGATTATAAAACCTAAAAAGGCAGGGATGGGACCTCCAGCTTGAGCAATCCAGTGGTTAGATGAAACTGCCCAGCCAACTCCAACCATAGACCCAAAACCAAGCATGAAAAAATCAAGATAACCCATGTCACCTTTTTTTCTGCTTTGTCTTATTCTCATTATATTTTTTATATTTGGAATTCTTTTTTTCATTTCCTGATACTTGTCTTCTTTCAAAATAAACACCTCTGTCAAAAGTTTTAAGTCTACTTTATTATGTGAAACTATATTATAATAATAATTTAAAAAGACTTGAGATGTCAAATTTGCAAAGATTTCTTTCTTTAATTTTTATTTTCCTTGACTATTTGTATTAAAATCAGGTAAGTATATAGGTAACATTTAGATTTTCTAAAGGAGAAAAGATGAAAAATAAAATTTTAAGTATAGTAGAAATAATTTTAATAGTAATTTTAGCCACAAGCTTTTATAGAATATATAGTTACAACAAGGCTGACAAGGAATATAAGACTGCTACAAGGGAAGTGCAGGAGAAGTTTCAAAAACCTAATGAAGAAAAGCTTGCTGATGACAATAAGGATAAGGAAGCAAGGGAAAAAATTGAGGCACTTCAAAAAGACTATGAGTCAGTAATTGGCTGGATAAAAGTGGACGGGACAGAAATAGATTATCCCATAGTAAAGGGCAGTGACAACAAATATTACCTAAATCATAATTACAAGAATGACTACAATGTCTTTGGAGCAATTTTCATGGACTACAGAAACGAGGAAAATTTTTCTGACCAAAACACAATTATTTATGGCCACAACAATGATCGCGGTGGAAATTTTAAAGCGCTTCACAAGTTAGAGGAAGATGGATTTTTCGAAGAAAATAAATTTATTGAAATTTTTTCTGAGGCTGGCTACAAGAAATACCAAATCTTTGCAGTGTATGAGGCAGGACCTTATGATGAATTTAGAAGTCCAAAATATTCAGAAGAAGATGGAGAAAAACTTCTCACCTACATCAAAGAGAGAAATATATTAAAGACAGAAGTCCCCAGTGAATTTAAAGATATTTTAACCCTACAAACTTGTTCTCCAAAGGACACAAGACTTGTGGTCCAGGGAAAATTAGTAGAAGAATAAATTTTAAATTTTTATAATTTTAAAGTGCCTCAATTTACAAAAATAGCAAAGATTGTTATAATATAAACAATTGGGGGTGTAAATTTGCCTAAGAACGCAAGGGGCATTTCTGAAACGGTTATAAGGAGAATGCCAGTTTATCATAGATATTTAAAAGAATTAATTGACAGTGGTATTGAGAGAGTTTCTTCCAAGGAGCTTAGCCGCATCACTGGCTTTTCTGCGTCACAAATTAGACAGGACTTAAATAATTTTGGCGGCTTTGGCCAACAGGGTTATGGCTACAACACCAAGGCTCTAAAGGAACAAGTGGATAAAATTCTCGGCATTGACAAGTCTTACAAGAGCATAGTCATAGGTGCAGGTAGGCTTGGCCAAGCTATTGCAAGGTACAAGGGCTTTAGAGATTCTGGCTTTAATGTGATTTCTCTCTTTGATGTCAAAGAGGACATGGAAGACATAAGTGGCATCAAGGTTAGGAATATGAAGGACATGGAAAAATACATAAGAGATGAGAAAGTTGATGTTGCAATAATAACTGTGCCCAAGGAATTTTGCCAGGAAGTGGCAAAAAAAGTTATAGATGCAGGCGTTAAGGGAATTTGGAATTTTGCGCCCTACGATTTAAAGGGACCTGAAGGTGTAGTTGTTGAAAATATTAGACTTAACGACTCTCTTTTAACCCTTTCTTATTTTATGAAAGAAATTAGCTGACCTATTATTTATTAATAGGTTTTTTATTTATGGGAGAATTTTTTAATGAAGATAAATTTTGATGGAGATCTTTGCCTAATAAGTGAATTGGAGGAGTTTGACCCAAGAGATATTTTCACCTGCGGTCAAGCCTTTAGGTGGTATGAAGAAGCTGACGGATCCTTTACCTTTATAGCTCATGGAAAAGTTGCCAATGCAAAAAAAGTTGGGGGAGAAATTTTCTTAAGGGGAGTGGACAAGGCTTCCTTTGACGAAATTTTTTATAATTACTTTGACCTTTCTCGGGACTACAAACTTGTAATGGAAGAGCTTGCAAGAGACGAAGTCATGAAAAATGCAACGGAATATGGAAAAGGCATAAGAATTTTAAACCAGGACAAGTTTGAAACAATTATTTCCTTTATAATTTCTGCAAATAATCAAATACCGAGAATAAAAAATGCCATAGAAAAAATTTCTGAAATGTATGGAGATTATCTTGGTGAAGATGAAAATAGAAAATATTATTCCTTTCCAAGTGCCGAAAAATTATCTCTAGCAAGGCCAGAAGACCTTCGAGAATTTGCAAGAGTTGGCTTTCGCGATGTGAGAATAGTTGAGACGGCAAATTTAATAAAGGATGGCATTGTAAATATAGATGAAATCGACAAGATGGACCTTGAAGATGCCAGATGCGCCCTTCAAGTTCTACCTGGAGTTGGACCAAAGGTTGCCGACTGCATCCTTCTCTTTGCCTTTGACAGAAAGGAGTCCTTCCCCGTTGATGTTTGGATAAAGAGAGTTATGGAAGAACTTTATTTAAAAGAAGTTACACCAAAATCAAAAATTGCCTTGAGAGGACGAGAAGTCTTTGGCAAAAACGCAGGCTTTGCCAATCAATATTTATTTTATTATGGCAGAGAAAACAAGTTGGGGAAGTAATAAAAAATTAAAAACAAAGAAGCTCTTGGAGGAATATAAATTTCAAATATTCTTCTAAGAGCTTTTATTTTGCATTTGTTATACTGAATTTCGCTTCAGTATTATTTTTTAAAAATTTCTAGCCTTTCTATCCTATCAAAAGCTTCATTTATTTTGTCCTTATTGACTGTTACTGCAATTCTTATAAAGCCCTCTCCTCCTGGTCCAAAGGCTTCGCCGTCAATTAAATTTACATGGGCCTTTTCTAATATTTCCCTTAGAACTTCCTTTGTAGTCATGCCTGGCACAGAAATTTTTGGAAAGATGTAAAAAGTTCCCTGGGGTCTTAAAACTTCCACATGCTTTAGTTTTTTTAGTCTCTCGTAAGCGAGATACATCCTCTTTTTGTACTCTTCATATAGGGGTGGGCAAATGGTCTTTCTATTGGCAATGCCAAGGGCACCTGCGTGCTGGCAAATTGTTGGCACTGAATAGACTATGTTCTCGTGAATGTAGGTCATGGTCTTTATTAGTTCTTCATTAGCAAGTATGGCACCAAGCCTCCAACCAGTCATGACAAAGTCCTTGGACATAGAAGTTATTGAAATTACATTTTTAAATTCTTTGTCGTATGCAATCATGGGCTTAAATTTGCTTTCGTAGGAATAAATTGTGTAGATGTCGTCGCAAATTACAAGAATATTGTATTTTTTTGCCATTTCATAAATTTCTCTTAGAGTCTCGTCACTATAAACTGCACCCGTTGGATTGTTAGGTGTGTTTATTATAAGGGCCTTAGTTTTTGCAGTGATTAATTTTTCAATTTCTATTGGCTCAAGCTTAAATTCATTTTCAAATTTTGTTTCATAAATTACTGGCAGACCCCCTGTCATTTCAATTTGGTCGGGATAGACGCTAAAGTAGGGTGAAGGCACAATAACTTCGTCGCCTGGATTTATTATTGCCTCTAAAATTATATAAAGGGCTTCAGTGCCAGACATGGTAATTAAAATTTCCTTGGGGTCGCAGCTTACTCCATAGTCTTCCCAGTAGGCCTTGGCGATTTCCTCTCTAAGTCCAAGGTAGCCTTGGGGATCTGCGTAGTGAGTGTAGCCCTTCATCTGTGAGTCGTAGGATTCCTTTATAATCATATCGTCTGTCCTAAGGTCTGGGTCGCCTAGACCAAAATTTATAAAGTCAGGATATATGTTTGAATAGTCAGTGGAATAAAGAGACTCTTTAATGTTTTTATATTTTTTTTGGATAAATTCTTTCATATTTCTTCCTCCATCAATAATATCTTAACACAAAATTTTTTTATTTAAGGTCATGCTTTTAATTCCTTAAACATTCAAGATGTCTATGATATAATTAAATAAATATAGATAAAATAATAATCGTTATAAATAATATATAGGAGGAATCCTTTTGGATAAAATTTTAGTAAAACCCAATGGCCCATTAAAGGGAAATGTTAGAATATCAGGTGCAAAAAATGCTGCTCTACCTATACTTGCAGCTACAATTCTTGGAACAGAAGAAATTATTTTGGAAGATGTGCCTGAGCTTAAGGATGTTGAAATAATTACAGAAGTTTTGAGAAAACTTGGCCTTAAAATAAATAAGGAAGGCAACAAACTCATAATCGACCCTTCTGGACTCAATTCTTATAAAACAGACTACGAACTCATGAGCAAGATGAGGGCATCCTTCCTTGTCATGGGACCCCTTCTTGCCAAGTTAAATAAGGCATACAACTCCCTACCTGGCGGCTGTAACATTGGCTCAAGGCCAATTGACTTGCATTTAAAGGGCTTTAGGGCCCTAGGCGCCAACATAGAAATGACTCACGGAGAGATTAAGGCTGAGTGCGACAAATTAGTTGGCACAAGAATTTATTTGGACTTCCCTTCTGTTGGTGCAACTGAAAATATTATGACTGCTGCAGTTTTGGCTGAGGGTGAAACGGTAATGGAAAACTGTGCCATGGAGCCAGAAATTGTGGACCTAGCAAACTTTTTAAATAAAATGGGCGCCAAGGTAATGGGAGCAGGAACTTCAACTATAAGAATTAGGGGAGTGGAAAAGCTAAGAGGCTGCACTCACCAAGTTATTCCAGATAGAATTGAAGCAGGCACTTTTATGGTGGCAGCGGCAATTACTGGAGGCGACATCACAATCGAAAATATCATTACTTCTCACCTAAAGCCTGTCATTGCAAAGCTAGAAGAAACTGGGGCAAAGATAATTGAAGAGGACGACACTGTGAGAGTAATTGGCTCAGATGAAATAAAGCCAATTGAGATAAAAACTCTTCCACACCCAGGCTTCCCAACAGATTTACAAGCGCAATTTATGGCACTTTTAACTCAAGCCGATGGACAATCTTCTGTTATCGAGACAGTTTTTGAAAACCGCTTTATGCACGCCGAAGAGTTAAAGAAGATGGGCGCAAAAATCAAAGTAGTAGATAGAGAAGCTATACTATTGGGTAAGAGTAAACTATATGGATCCAAGGTTGCTGCAACAGACTTAAGAGCAGGAGCTGCCCTTATTCTTGCAGGACTCGTTTCTGAAGGTCAAACAGAAATTTCTGAAATCCATCATATTGACAGAGGTTATGAAAAAATTGAAGAAAAATTTAGAAATCTTGGAGCAGATATAAGAAGAGTATAGAAAAAGAAAGGAAGATGATAATGAAGAAAAAATTTATTATAGGAATGCTTTTAGTCCTATCCCTATTTATGGTAGCTTGTTCCAATAAAAAAGAAGAAGCCCAAGGGGAAGGCAAGGTCTTAAAGGTTGCAGTTTCAGAAGATACTACAACACTTGAACCAAATGCACTTTCTGATGACTATGAAGAAAATATTTTAATTCAAGTTTATGACACTTTAGTTAAGAGAAATTCTAAGGGTGAACTGGTAAATTCACTTGCAGAATCAATTGAAAACCCAGACCCACAAACTTTTAAAATTAAACTTAGAGAGGGAGTTAAGTTCTCTGATGGAAGCCCACTTACTGTTGATGATGTAATTTTCACTCTTCAAAGAGCAGCAGCAAGTGACAGATACAAATCTTTTTATGGAAAAATTGACGCAAATTCTTACAACAAAGAAGATGATTTAACTTTTTCCTTTAAACTAAGTGAACCAGATGCAGCATTTTTAAATTCACTATCACATCCAGCAGTGTCTATAGTGTCTAAGGCCTATGTAGAAGGTGGAGCAGATCTTACTATTGCACCAATGGGAACTGGTCCCTTTGTCTTAGATGAGTGGATTCAAAATGACCACGCCACTTTTTCCGTAAATGAAAATTATTGGGGCGACAAGCCAACAATTGCTGGCATCGAAATGAAGGTTATACCAGAAGCTTCACAAAGAATTATTGAGCTTGAAAGTGGTGGAGTTGACCTTGCTTATAAAATTGACCCTGCAGAAATTTCAAATATAGAAGAAAATAAAGATTTAAAGCTTTACAGAAGATTAGATAATTCAATTCATTTTATTGGATTTAACGTAGCTAAGGCTCCTTTTGACAAGTTGGAAGCAAGGGAAGCTATGGTAAATGCAATTGACACTAAGACAATTTTTGAAACTGTATACATGAACAGTGGAAAGCTTGCAACAAGCCCAATAAACCCTAACTTCAAATATTCTATTGCAGATTCATTAAAGCCAAATGCAGTAAATAAAGAAAAGGCAAAGGAACTTTTTGCTGCAGCAGGTCTTGGAGAGGGAACAAATCTTAAAATTTATACTTCTGACAACCAACAAAGAGTTAATGTTGCAACAATGATGCAAGACCAATTAAAGGATTATGGAATTGGTCTTAGCGTAGAAAGACTTGAATGGGGTGCCTTTGTAGATGCTGTTAGAAATAAGGAACATGATATGTTTATTATGAGTTGGAACCCATCAATAGTAGATGCACATTATGAACTTTTCCAACCTTTCCATTCTGAAAATAAAGGTAAGGAGCCAAATGTCACATTCTTTGGAAATGAAGAACTTGATAATTTAATTAAAGAAGGTATTTCAACTATTGACGATGCTAAGAGAGCTGACATCTATAAGAGAGCCCAAGAGCTTATCAATAGAGAATATCCATGGCTTTACATCTGCTATGGCGAGACACTTGTTGCTGGTTCTAATAAAGTAGAAGGTCTTGATCTTCTTCCAAAATATCCACAAGAGCTTAAAGATGTAAAACTTTTAGAAAAATAATTTTTTTAAATTCACCAAGGTCTTCTTTGGTGAATTTTGTCTTTTCTATAGAAGAAAGGATTAGATATGACTAAATATGTATTAAAGAGACTTTTAATATTAATACCTACACTTCTTGGAGTGAGCTTTATAGTTTTCTTGCTCCTTTACTTGTCGCCAGGAGATGCTGCCCTTGCTGCAGCTGGACCTAACGCACCTAAGGAGACAGTTGATGCTATAAGAGAAAGTCTTGGACTAAATAAGCCCTTTATAGTTCAATATGGAAATTACTTAAAGGATTTAATTTTTCACTTTGACCTTGGCAAAAGCTATCAGTCAGGAAGATCAGTTTCAGAAGCCCTATTAAGAGTTTTTCCAACAACTTTAAAACTTGCAGGTGGCGCCCTTGTCGTTGCCATAATTATGGGCATAACTTTTGGCGTAATAGCAGCCCTAAAGAAAAATACTTTTATTGACTCAATGATTACTGCCCTAGGCATGGTTGGACTTGCAATGCCAATTTTTTGGTCAGGACTTTTACTTATAATTGTATTTTCAACAAAGCTAAAAATTTTACCAGCATCAGGTTTTTCTTCCATAAAGCACATGATCCTGCCTTGGTTCGCCCTAGGCTTTCAGTCATCAGCTGTAATTATGAGGATGACAAGATCTGCCATGTTAGATGTTCTGGACAAGGACTACATCAGGACTGCCTATGCCAAGGGACTTTCTAAGCCAAAAATTATTTTTGTCCACGCCCTTAAAAATGCAATGATTCCTGTTATAACCACAATTGGACTTCAAGCAGGTGGACTTCTTGGTGGAAGTATTTTGACAGAAACAATTTTCTCCATTCCTGGCATTGGAAGGCTAATGGTTGACTCCATAAAAACTCGTGACTACCCAATAATTCTTGGGGCAATAATGCTTATAGCCATAGTTTATTCTGTAATTTCCATTATCGTTGACATCCTCTACGGCTTTATCAATCCAAGAATAAAGGCAGACTACAAGTAGGTGAAACATGTTAAAGAGATTAAAAACATTTTTTAAATATTACAGGAGAAATAAAGTTGCAGTAGTGGCACTGGTTCTTTTAATCATCATTATTTTTGCTGCAATTTTTGCCGATTTCCTTTCACCCTACGACTACACAGAGCAGTTTCCCAAGGACAATTTTTTGAAGCCAAGTAGGGCCCACTTAATGGGGACAGATAATTTTGGACGAGACATATTTTCGAGAGTCCTTCACGGAGCTCAGGTCTCCCTTAAAATTGGTTTCACATCTGTAATTATTTCCACAGTAATTGGAGTAATTATTGGCGCCTTGGCAGGTTACTACGAGGGAATTTTTGATGCCATAATTATGAGAGTCATGGACACAATCTTATCCATTCCACAACTTGTCCTTGCCATTGCCCTTGCTGCAGCCCTTGGTGGCGGCATGAAAAACTTAATTTTGGCAGTTTCCCTATCTTCTATTCCTTCCTATGCAAGGATAGTTAGAAGTCAGGTCATGTCTGTAAAAAATTTGGAGTACATTGAATCGGCAAGGCTGGCTGGAGTAAAAACTTTTAAATTAATTTTTGCAGAAATTTTACCCAACTGCTTTGCGCCCATAATTGTCCAAGCCACAATTGGCGTTGGAACTGCAATCTTATCTGCAGCTTCCCTTTCCTTTATCGGCATGGGAATTATGCCGCCAGAAGCAGAGTGGGGTCAAATGCTTTCTGAAGGGAGAGCTTATATTAGAAACTATCCACACATAACTCTATTCCCAGGCATGGCAATTGCCATAACGATTTTACTTTTAAATATTGTTGGCGACGCCTTAAGAGATGCCTTTGACCCAAAGTTCAGGAGGTAGTATGTTATTAGAAATAAAGGACCTTGAAGTTTTTTTCAAAAGCTCCCAAGGCATAGTAAAGGCTGTAAATAAAGTTAATATAAATACTCGTGAAAAAATGACAACTGCCATAGTAGGTGAATCTGGCTCGGGAAAGTCTGTAACTTCACTAGCCATTATGGGTCTTTTGGATAAGTCCTCTCTTGAAAAAATTTCTGGCGAGATAATTTTTGAAGGAAAAAATCTTTTAGAGTCTTCTCCAGAAGAATTAAGGCACATTAGAGGCAATGAAATTTCTATGATTTTTCAAGAACCCATGACTTCACTAAATCCTGCCCTAAAGATTGGCTACCAAATGTCTGAAGTCTTTAGGACTCACTTTGACATGGATAAAAAAACTGCCAAGGAAAAATCTTTAGAGATGATAAAAAAAGTTGAAATAGGTAGGGCAGAAGATGTCTACAATTCTTATCCTCACGAACTTTCTGGAGGCATGAGGCAGAGAATTATGATTGCCATGGCACTTTCATCTTCTCCAAAACTTTTAATAGCAGATGAACCTACAACTGCCCTTGATGTTACCATTCAAAAGGAAGTTTTGGAGCTCATGAAAAAATTAAAGGAAGATATGAATACTTCTATAATTTTTATAAGTCACGATCTTGGAGTTGTTTCTGACATTGCAGATTATGTAAATGTAATGTATGGAGGAAAAATCGTGGAGAGGGCGAGGGCAGAAGATATATTTAAAAAGCCCCTTCACCCTTACACAAGAGGACTTATAAGGGCAATACCTACTGCTCACAAGAAAAAGGACCAGCTCTACACAATTAGGGGGTCAGTTCCAAATCCAATTGATCTTCCAGAATCCTGCTACTTCTGCGACAGGTGTGACGAGAAGATGAAAATTTGCCAGGAAAAAATTCCTGAAGAAGTGGACATTGACGGTCATAAGGTATCCTGCTTTTTGTATAGGTGATAAAATGAAGGACGAAATTATTTTACAAGTTAAAAATTTAAATAAAGAATTTAAAATTAGCGGCGGCAAAAGCTTTAAGGCAGTTGATGACATTTCCTTCGACCTAAAAACTTCACACACTCTTGGCGTTGTTGGCGAAAGTGGCTCAGGCAAGTCGACTCTTGCCAGGTGCATCATGGGACTTTATCCTGACGCCAGCGGAGAAATAATTTATAAGGGCAAAAATATCTTAAAGGAAAATCAGAGGGAATTAAAGGAATATAGAAAAGATGTGCAGATGATTTTTCAAGACCCCTATTCCTCACTTAACCCCAGAAAAAAGTGCAAGGACATAATTGCATCGGGCATAAGAAATCTCTTAGGCGAGAAGGACAAAAAGAAAATCGAAAAAAAAGTTTTGGAGACCATGGAAATTTGTGGGCTTTCAGAATATCACATGGAGAGATATCCCCACGAATTTTCTGGAGGACAGAGGCAGAGGATTTCCATTGCCAGGGCTCTTGCCGTTGATCCAAAAATAATTGTGGCAGACGAGCCAACTTCTGCTCTTGATGTTTCCATTCAGGCACAAATAATAAACCTGCTTGAAGACCTGCAAAGGGACTTGGGTCTATCCATGATTTTTATTTCTCACGACCTCTCTGTTGTAAGGCATGTGGCAGAGGAAGTCCTGGTCATGTATAAGGGTAGATGCGTGGAGTATAATGAGTCCGAAGAAATTTTTGAAAAGCCAAGAGAGGACTACACGAAAAAATTATTGTCATCAGTGCCAGGCAAGACTCTGGCGCAAGTGGAAGATGTGTAGAAATTTTTCTTCCTGGGTATTATAATTAGATAAAGTAGATAAAACTGTAGGCCTCTACAGTTTTTTATTTTGGAGGTGAAAAGATGCTTAATGAAGAGGGCAAAAGAATTTTTTTTAGCGACCAAGAAAATAATATTGACCTTCCCCTTGAAATAATTGAGGATATTTATGACAAAAGAGAAGAGAAAATAGATTTTAAATCAAGTGATGATGATTCAAGTGAAGAAGAAAACTTTACTCACAAAGAATTTGAGGAGAGTCAAGAAGAAAGTCTAGAAGAAGTTCAAAAGGAAGCTCAAGATGACAATCAAGAAGATGAGGATTTATTTGATGAAAATAAATATGATCCCTATTACTTGGAGAGAATCGACGAAGTTCAGGAAATGTTGGAAGAAATTTGCGAGTCCATACCTTCTTATGCCTATGAGCATCTTAATGGTGGTATAATTCTTACAGAAGAGGCAAAGTACCACGAGGAAGCCTATGCAGAGGATCTAGTTATCATGGGCGAGTACCAAAGGTCAATGCTTGGCAACATGATAAAAATTTATTATGGGTCCTTTATGGACATGTACAGATTTTCCTCAAGGGAGACCCTAAGGGAAAAGCTAGAGGAAGTTCTCCTCCACGAGTTCACTCATCACTTGGAGTTTCTTGCCAATGAGTGGGGACTTGTAATTGAAGACAAGAAATTTTTAGAAGAATATAGAAAAAGGAAGCAAAATGAATAAAATTTTAGGATATTTTTATAAGGGTTTAGGCAAATTTTTTGACCTCATCTTAACCTTTTTAATTGTAATAGTTAATATTGCTGTTGATTTATTTTCAGCTGTAAGGAGATTGTTCTTGTATATAATTTCCATGGGCGGCTGCTTGATAATATTTTTACTTTTAAATCCATTTGCTTGGCAGGGACTTGCAAAAAATAAGTGGCTCTCAACTCTAATCATGCTGGCTATTATTGTGCCCCTACTTGGCAATGTGTCAGAATCTTTTTTGAAGTACATACACTACATGGTGACAGAATTTTTCTACGACAGGGCAGATCATTATCTCCTTGGTAAGGCTAATGAATTCGAAAGTATTTCTGGCTACGGCAGGGCTTATTGGGAGAAAAAAGAAAGGGAAAGAATTAGACAAGAGGAAGAGAGAAGGAAGAAGAGAGAGGAAGAATTTAGAGAGAGATTTAAAGATTTCGGTGGCTTTACTTGGACGACCTTCGACGACTTTTCTCAGTTTGATGAATTTTTTAGGCAGCAAGGTTATGGCGGCTTTTATGAAAATCAAGGCGGCTCTTATGGAAATAATTATGGTGGATCCTACGGAAAGGGGCAAGGTGGTGGATACGGGTTTAAGGACCAATACGAAAAAGCCTGCGACACTCTCGGCGTAAATTATAACGCAGACAAGTATGAAGTGAAGCTTGCCTACAGAAAGATGGCAAAAAAATATCACCCTGACTTAAATAAGGAAGAGGGCGCCAAGGAAAAATTCCAAGAAATAAATGCAGCCTATGAATTTTTAAATGACTCAAATATTGAGATGTATAAAAAAATGTCTGGTGCAAATTAATTTTATTTGATATGAAAATTTAGACAAAAAGAAAGGACCACGAGGGTCCTTTTTTGGTGCTTAGATTTTTAAAAATTATAAGAATCTAATATATAAGAAAAATGTTTTAACTAACTGTGAAAAAATTATTTAATTATACTTTCTCCCATTTGGAAATATTCATCTGGGTCAATTGCTTTTTTATCTCTAAAGTTCATATTGTGTAAGAGATATTGATTGCCCTTGTATTCAAAGATTAAGTAAGTTGAGACAGCTTCAGTTCTGTCTGAACCCTTGCCACCGATGCCAACATTAAAGAAAGGATCCTTTTCAAATCTTTCTTTGTCAGCAGGACTTAAGTCTTCCTTGCTTCCAACAAATAAATTGTCATAAACTGAGTAGTAAAAATCAACTCCATTAATAGTTCTCATCTCCTTGTAAGGAGCACTTGAAATAGGGTCGTGACCTTCAACAATTCTATCTATAGCTAAAGTGATGTGATCTGAATCTTCTCCTCTTTGCTTTTTGTAGTTAACATCAATTGTCTTTCTCTTATTTAACTTTGCACCAGTTTCATCAACATCTGCAGTATTTATAATTGTTATTCCGTCAAATTTATAGTCGCCTAAATTTTCTGGAGCGTAGGCTTCAAGACCTGCCTTTTTTTCTGCCTTGGCAAGGTCAGTGTACTCTGTATAATCATATTTATGAGATGAAGATGAAATTGATCCAGTAATTTTTCCTGCTGCGAAAACTCCCACTGAAAGGACAAGGGCAAGGGCAGCCACAAATATAAATTTCTTTTTCATTTTAAATTCTCCTTTTTCTTCTTTAGACTTAATTTCTAAGTCAATTTTATTTTTGAGGTAAGAAGAAGGAGCAGAATTTTCCACGCTTTTTTCTAATTTGTCTTTTATATACTCATCAAAATTATTAAAATTATTCATAAATACTCTCCTTCTCGCCAAAGTCTTGGTCGACTTTCATTATTTCTTTCTTTAAATTTTTTCGAGCTCTAAAAAGTCTAGACTTAACTGTACCCTGAAAGGTCTTTAAAATTTTTGCAATTTCTTCTATGGAGAAGTCGTCGTAATAAAAGAGGACTAGGACTTCTCTTTCCTTGTGATTTAATTTTAAGAGGGCTGATTCAACTTCATTATTTAATACAAATTCATCTTCTCCACTTGAAATAAAATTTGAGTCAGCCTTTTCCAAAACAAATTCGTCGGGAAATTCTCTCTTTCTATTTTTATATCTGGTGTAGCAAGAATTTTTTAAAATTGAAAAAATCCAAGGTCTCAATTTGTTAAATTCCTTCAAGTTATTTATGTTTTTGTAAATAGAAAGGAAGGTGTCTTGGAGAACATCTTCTGCCTCCTCCCTATTTCCCAAGATTAGAAGGGCAGTTCGGTACAAGCTTAAGTAGTATTCTTCATAGAGGAGATCAAAGGAATCTTTGTCGCCCTTTTTTAATTTTTTAAAATTTTCAATGTTAAATTTTTGGGGATTCATTTTAACCTCCTTTAGATGCATCTACTTATAAGACCATTTAGGATGCGAAAAGGTTCATTTTTTTCAAAAAAAATCTCCACCTAAGTGGAGAAATTAATTTAAAGTCTTATCTGATATCCAGCCCCTCAAATTTTCACCAGAGATGCTGGACTTAACTTCTACATGGCACCAAATTCTCTTGCCCTGCTCGATTTTTGTCTCTAAGACATAGAGTTCAGTTCCCTTTTCCAAAATTTTTATAATTTCAGAATCTACACTTGCTTCCTTTCTTAGGTTTGCCTTTTCTGTGGCAACATTCCTGTAAGTGTGAAGAAGTTCAGAAGATTTTTTTGCAGTTTGAGCTGCATCTGTGTAGTCATTTTCTTTTTCAAAACTTTCTGTTTGATCTTTATCTTTGTTTATATCAATAGCGTTTTTGCTTTCAATTTCTTTTTTTAGGCTTGTGGCCTTGGCAGATTCAGGCACGACGCCAAGGTAGGAATTTAAAAGAAGCATTGCTTCGTTTACTTTATTTTCCTTGTAAGTGTCCTTTACTTTATTCAAAATTATATTGTCTATGGAGAGAAGTTTATCTTGAGCTGCCTTATAATTTTTCTCATCTTCTTGAATTACCTTTTTAAAATTGTAGGCTGAATCGATATAATTTTCTTCCTGGTAAAGTTTTATGCCCTTTTGGTAGAAGTCATCAGATTGAACTAACTTCTTTAGTTTTTCCATTTCATTTGAAATTTCTGGACTGGTCTTTTTCTTTGTAGCTTCCTTGTATAAGTCCAGTGCCTCTTTGTACTCGCCACTTAGGGCAAGTCCCCTTGCGTCCTCAATTTTATTTTCGTTTCTAGTTATAACTGCGAAATTAATTATAAATAGAGAGATTATGGACAAAATAATAATTAAAACTATGGAGAAAAGCACAATCTTTGCAGAAAATTTCTTTGGTTTTTTTGTAGTCACTTCATTAGTTCTATCAACTTTGAGACTCTCGGTGTTTGGAGCAATCTTTGAAAGGTTTGTCTGAGTCAAGTGAGTCTCAAGGGTCCTTAAATTTATGTCTGAAGTTGACTTGGTGTTTTCAAGAACATTTAAAATTTTTGAATTAATAAGTGGCTCAGTCAAATTATTTAGGACAAAACTTTTATTTCTGCCACAAAAATCACATTCGCTGCTGTCCTTTTCGTTTATAAAACCACAGGCACAGCGCCAAAAATCAATTTGGTTTTCGCCATAAGTTTTTATTCCCTCGCCAAGAGTTTCCTTTATTTGTGCACGCTTTTTTTCGGGAATGACTGGCAGACTCATGTCATATTTTTTTTCTGAAGAGGTATAAGTCTTTCCGTCGCAAGTGTACTTTGATATGTAAATGTCTATAGCCCTTGCCTTATAAAATCTCTCGTCTAATAAAAAGGGATCCAAAAAATATCTCGTGTAGGGCTCAATATTTACAGCTTGAGAAAAATAAAATTCTCTGCCATTAAAGAGATAGGACTTTTCAATAGACTTAAACTTTACGGCAAATTCAATGTTTGTTACAAAGGAGTCCTGTGCATTTAAGACATCAATTGCTAGGGCGAAATCGCCGCTAGTGAGTTCTGCATTGGCAATTTGAATTTTTTCACTTGTATTAAAGCTAAGTTTGGTTGGCAGTGTTCTAAAAAAACTCATAAAGACTCCTTTCTATCCATACTTTATTACTTAATTATAAGCTACTTGAAAAATTTTTACAATATGCCTTCTATTTACTAAATTAGACCTTTAGCCTATAATTTAATTATATGGAAGGAGAAGGTGAAATGAACTTAAAAGGAAAATACATTAAGCTCAATGACGAGGAAATTTTTTATCTGGACAATGAAAGCAAATCGGAGAAAAATATTTTAATGATTCATGGAAATATGTACTCATCTTCTTGTTTTATTGAAATTATAAAAAAGTTAGAGGACTATCACATATTTGCCCCTGACATGAGGGGATATGGCAAGTCTTCCTACAATAATAAAATTACTTCAATTGATGATTTTGTTTCGGACATCAAGGAATTTATTTTAAGGTTGGATATAAAAAACTTTACCCTAGTCTCCTGGTCTCTTGGCGGCGGCGTCGCCCTTGAACTTGCCAGGGACAAGGACATAAAAGATAGGATAAAAAATCAAATTTTTCTTGCGCCCTTTGGCTACGCACCCTTTAGGACCAATGGCGCAGATATTTTGACAAATAATTTTCATGAGTATTTAAATAATTTTGACTTCATAAATCCTCAAAAAAATTTAGAAATTTTCAAGGGTCTCATGGCCTTTAACATGAATTTAATCGAGGACAGTTTTGCCAGCATGGGCATGACGGGTACAGAATTAAAAAAAGACAACATCAGAGTTTTATTTAAGACCTTTATCTACAATGTAAAATTGCCAGAAAAGGAAGAGTTTGAGAGAAACCTTGAATCGGCAATTAGGCAGAGAAATCTAGATGAAGTTGCAGGCATCTTGAGAGATTATAAATATCATGGAGGGAGTCTTGCAATGAAGAGCCTAGTCCTTCATGGCTATGATGACAAAATAATATCTTACATGGATGGAAAATTTTTGGCAGATGAAATTGGCGCAAGATTTGAAAAGCTAGACAATTGTGGACACTCTGTAATGACTGACAAAAAGAATTTAGTAATAAAAAATATAAAAAAATTTGTGGAGGAATAAATGAAAGTACTATTAGGCCAAGGCATGGCAAGAAAATATGGCGACACGATAAGAAAATTAGGTTACCAGGTAATTGGCTACGACGAAAAAAA
The DNA here is from genome assembly GCF_040096015.1 of Peptoniphilus hominis (ex Hitch et al. 2025). Classification (NCBI taxonomy): domain Bacteria; kingdom Bacillati; phylum Bacillota; class Tissierellia; order Tissierellales; family Peptoniphilaceae; genus Peptoniphilus; species Peptoniphilus hominis (ex Hitch et al. 2025). The sequence continues at coordinate 43,617 of NZ_JBBMFO010000008.1, forward strand.
TCCCAATGCAGTGGAAGATTATGGCGAAGACATATTAATTGGCGCAATAAATTTAGAAAATTTAAATTACAAGGACCACAAAAATTTAAAGTACATCTTTTTGACATCAGTGGGCATTGACTTTTTGGACTTAAATTACATTAAAGAAAAGGAAATAATATTATCCAACAACAACGGCGCCTATGACGACCCCATAGCTGAGTGGATTGTCTATGGACTCCTTCAAATAGATAAGGAAGACAGAAAAAATATAGAAAACCAAAAGGAAAAACTTTGGAAGAAGAGAAGCTTCTCCCACAACCTCTATGGCAAGAAGGCAATATTTTTGGGCACAGGCACAATTGCCATAGCGGGAGCAAAAAGGCTAAAGGGCTTTGACATTGAGCTAAATGGCTTTAACACCAGTGGCAGAAAAGTTGAGCCCTTTGACAATGTCTATTCAGTAGATGAGCTTGACCACATACTTCCACAAATGGACTACATCATAATGTGCCTACCAGGAACAGAAAAAACTCATCACATATTAAATAGAGAAAGATTTAAAAATCTAAAAGATGGAGTAGTAATAGTAAACATATCAAGGGGAGCAACAATTGACGAAGAGGCACTTGTAGAAGCCCTTGAAGAAGGAAAAGTAAGAGGGGCAGCCCTAGATGTCTTTGAAGAAGAACCACTAGATGAATCATCACCACTTTGGGACATGGATAATGTCTACATCTATCCACACATCTCCTTCTCCTGCGAAGACTTGGGCAGAAGACAGTTTGAAACAGCCTACCAAAACCTAAAGGCCCTAAAAAACGACGGCGACTTCAAAAATATAGTAGACTTCGACAAGGGCTATTGAAAATAAAATAAATTGGGGAAGAGTTTGTAATTTATATAAATAAGTTGCAAACTCTTTTGTGCATAAAACATACTGATTACATAGCTTAAATTGATTTTATAGGCGATTTCAGTTATAATTACTTTAATTATGATATATTTTAATCGGAATTTTGACAGATTTTGCCAAGACCTTATCCCCGGGGATTGGGTTTTTTTATGGAGGTTTTATGAGCAATAAAAAATTTTATGTTACAACGCCAATTTATTATCCAAGTGACAATCTTCACATTGGTCATACTTACTGCACTGTGGCAGTTGATTGCGTTAAGAGATTTAAAAAAATGCAAGGCTACGATGTTTTCTTTACTACTGGCACTGATGAACATGGTCAAAAGATAGAGGCTAAGGCTAAGGAATTTGGCATGAAGCCAAAGGATTATGTTGATGGCATTGTCAAAAATATCAAAAAGCTTTGGGAAACTATGGATATCGACTATGATTATTTTGTCAGATCTACTGATGAGGATCACGAAGAAGATGTTAGAAATATTTTCCAAGAGCTTTACGACAAGGGCGACATCTACAAGGGCGAATATGAAGGTTATTATTGTACTCCTTGTGAAGCTTTTTGGACTGAGGCACAAGTTGGTGAAGACCACACTTGCCCTGACTGTGGAAGACCAACTCAGCTTACTCACGAGGAATCTTATTTCTTTAGGCTTTCTAAGTACAAGGACAGACTTTTAAAGTATTATGAAGACCACCCTGAGTTTATTGAGCCTGCTTTTAGAAAAAATGAAATGGTTAAAAACTTTTTCGAGGGCAAGGACGGTCTTGAAGATCTTTCTGTTTCTAGGTCTACTTTTGATTGGGGAGTTAAGGTTCCCTTTGATGACAAGCATGTTGTCTATGTTTGGATAGATGCTCTTGCATGCTATTTAACTGCTATTTGTTATGGCACTGACAAGGAAAAGTTTAATTCTTATTGGCCAGTTGGCGTTCACTTTGTTGGCAAAGAAATTATTAGGTTCCATGTTATTATTTGGCCTGCTATTTTAATGGCACTTGATTTGCCTCTTCCTGACAAGGTTTTTGGTCACGGCTGGATTTTATTTGACAACGACAAGATGAGTAAGTCCAAGGGAAATGTTATTTATCCTGAGCCAATTATCAAGCTTTATGGTGTTGATGCTCTTAAGTATTTCTTGCTAAGGGAATTTTCTTTTGGCTCTGACGGGTCCTTTAATATTGAAAAATTCATGCAAAGACTTAATTCTGATTTAGCCAACGACCTTGGCAACCTTCTTTCAAGAACTGTCTCCATGATTTCTAAATACAATGATGGAGTTATTGAAGACAAGGGCGTTAGAGAAGATGTTGACGATGATCTTGAAAAGCTTGCTGTTTCTGTAATTGACGAAGTGGAAGAAGCCATGGAACACTACCAATTTTCTGTTGCCCTAGAAGCAATTTGGAAGTTAATCAGAAGATCTAACAAGTATGTTGATGAAACTGAACCTTGGAAGCTTGCAAAAGATGATGACAAGAAGGACAGACTTAACACTGTTTTATACAACTTGGCAGAAAGTTTAAGAATTGTTTCTGTTTTAATTTATCCATTTATCAAGGATACTTCTCTAAAGATTAGAGAGCAACTTGGTGTAAATGGCGAAATTAATTGGGAAGATGCAAGAACTTTTGGCTTAATAGAAGATGGCACTAAGGTAAATAAGGGCGAAGTTATTTTCCCAAGACTTGACATCGAAGCTGAAATTGATAGATTTAACGAAGAAAACACTGCTCTTTTAAATTCTAGAATTATGGCAGAAGCTCATAAAGAAGTTGAAGAAGATATAAAAAAGGAAATTAATATAGAAGATTTTGCAAAGCTTGATATTAGAGTTGCAGAAATTGTTGACGTAGAAGATCATCCTAATGCTGATAAACTTTATGTCCTAAAATTAAAAATAGGCGATATGGATAGGCAAATTGTCTCTGGCATAAAGGAATACTACAAGAAAAATGAATTGATTGGAAAAAAAATCCTCATGATTTTAAATCTAAAGCCAATTAAATTAAGAGGTGTTGAGTCCAGTGGTATGCTTCTTGCTGCAGAAGATGATGAAGGAAATTTAAGTCTTGCATCAACTTTAGCTGACATTAAATCAGGAGCAAAAATTAGTTAGGAGAGACTATGATAGATTCACATGTGCACTTAGACGACGAGGCTTTTAAGGAAGACCGCGAGGACATAATAAAGAGTTTAGGTGAAAATGGAATAGAACTTGTTATAAATAATTCTTCTGACCTCCCTTCATCTGAGAGGTCAGTGGAGCTTGCCAATAAATACGAAAATATTTACGCAGCTATTGGAGTTCATCCTCATGAGGCAAGGACTTATGATGATGAAGTTGAAAAGAGACTTATTGAACTTTCGGGGGACAAAAAAGTCCTGGCAATAGGAGAAATTGGTCTTGACTATTATTACGACAACTCTCCAAGAGATGTGCAAAAGAAAGTTTTTAAGAGGCAAATTGAGCTGGCAGCTAAGCTAAAGAAAAATATTGTAATTCACTCTCGCGACGCAGCAAAGGATACCTTTGACATCTTAAAGGAAGCTCACGAGAAATATGATTTCACAGCTTTAATTCACTGTTTCTCCCAATCTGTGGACATGATGAGAGAGTATTTAAAGCTGGGCGACTACATTGCCCTTGGTGGTGCAGTTACCTTTAAAAATGCAAAGACTCCCAAGGAAGTTGCCAAGGCAGTTGACCTTGATAGACTCCTTCTCGAAACAGACTGTCCCTACATGACACCTGCTCCCTATAGGGGCAAGAGAAATGAGCCAAAGCTTGTGAAGTTTACCTGCCAATACATTGCAGATTTAAGGCAAATGGATGCAAGTGAGCTTGAAAAAATTACTGGAGAAAATACAAAGAGGTTTTTTGGAATATGAAAATGACAATTAAAGAAGTAATTGTCGCTGAGGGTCGTGACGACGAGATTGCCATAAAAAAGGCAGTGGATGCAGAGGTTATTACCACTCACGGCTTTGCCTTTGGCAGAAATTTAATAAATCTTTTAAAAGAAATGGACAAGAAAAAGGGCATAATCATCTTCACAGACTCGGACTACATGGGTTCTCAAATAAGAAAGAGAATTGCTGATGAAATTCCAAATGCTAAGCACGCCTACCTTTCTCAAAGTGTATCCACAAAACATGGTGACATTGGCGTGGAAAATGCCTCTGCCGAAGAAATTTTAAAGGCACTAAAGGCAGCACGAGCTACAAAAACTGATGCCATAAGTGAATACACTATGGATGATTTAATAGAAAACAGACTTATAAATTCTGAAGATGCAAGTGCCAGACGCGAAAAACTTTCGGAAATCCTAAAAATAGGATATGGAAATGGAAAAAAGACCCTTCATAAATTAAATTCCTTTGGCATTACAAGGGAAGAATTTGAAGAGGCTATGAAGGAAGTGAATTCCCATAGATAGATTATATAAACCAAGCAAACTTTCAGAGATCCTTACTAAGTATGGATTTAGATTTACAAAATCACTGGGGCAAAACTTTTTAATCGACGGAAATATTGTGAGAAAAATTGCCGACGCAGCTGAAATAAGTGAAGATGACAATGTCCTTGAAATTGGTCCTGGAGTTGGAACCTTAACAGAAGAATTGGCTCTCAGGGCAAAAAAAGTTCTTGCAGTTGAAATTGACGAAAAGTTAAGAGACCTTCACAAGGAAACTCTTGCCCTAGATAATGTTAAAGTAGTTTATGGAGATTTTTTGGACTTAGACTTAAAAAAACTTTGCCAAGAAGAATTTGGCGACGAGGGCTTTAAGGTGGTTGCAAATCTTCCATATTATGTGACAACGCCAATAATTGAAAAATTAATTTTGGCTCAGGTAAATTTAATTTCTATTACAGTAATGGTTCAAAAGGAAGTTGCAAAAAGACTTGCAGCAGAGCCAGGAAGTAAAGATTATGGCTCATTATCTGTCTTTATAAATTATTACACAGATTGTAAGTACAAATTTCAAGTGCCAAGTTCAGTTTTTATGCCAAAGCCCAATGTTGACTCGGCAGTTGTGAACTTGAAGATGAAAAAGAGAGAAGAAGTTGACACAGACTTTTTATTTAAAGTTGTTCGTGCAGCTTTTACAACTAGGAGAAAGACTATTTTAAATTCTCTTTCCAATTCAAAATTAAATTACACAAAAGATGATATAAAAAGAGCCTTAGAACTAAGTGGCATTGACGAGAGCAGAAGAGCTGAAACTCTAAAGCTTGAAGAATTTATTGTTTTAAGTGTAAATTTTAAAAGTGTGGGGTAACAAAAATGAAAGATAAATATATAGATGAAATCTCAAAAAAAGTTGAAAAAGATATTTCTAACTTCAACAAGGAAGAGGACTTAATAGAAATACTTTCTCAAATATTTAAAGCCCTATCTGATCCTACGAGGATAAAGATTATTTATGCGCTGATGAATGGACCACTATGCGTATCTGATATTTCAGTCTTGCTTGACATGAGTCAGTCTTCCATATCACATCAGCTTGCACTTTTAAGAAATCAAAACTTAATAAAGGTAAAGAGAATAGGCAGAAGAGCCTACTATTCCCTAGACGACGAGCACGTCCTATGTATATTTAAAGACGGACTAGAACACGCAAAACACAAACTATAAAAATATTAGGCATAAAAAGCTTAAAGAATTTGCTTCACTTATACTAATGGAGTATAATAAAAGTAAGTAATGAGGAGGAATAAAATGAGTAAAGTAACAGTATATACAAGTAACACTTGCCCTTATTGCACAATGGCAAAGGATTATTTAAAGGAAAGAGAAGTAGACTTCGAAGAAAAGAACGTTCAAACTGACAAAGAAGCAAGAAACGAACTAATGGCAATGGGATACACTGGTGTGCCAGTAATCTGCATTGACGACGAACAAATCGTTGGCTTCGACAAAAATAGATTAGACGAATTATTAAAATAAATTTTAAAAATTAGAAGAAAAATAGATGCTATGGGGGCATCTATTTTTTTGGGAGTGAAGATGAATTTAATATCGGTATTTTTAATTGGAGTGGGACTTTCCATGGACGCCTTTGCGGCAGCAATATGTAAGGGCCTTTCCATTAGAAAAAATTTTTTAGAAAAATCCTTTGTCATTGCATTATTTTTTGGAGTCTTCCAAGCATTGATGCCCTATATAGGTTATCTCTTGGGCTCAATTTTTGCAGAAAAGCTTCAAGCAGTGGACCACTGGATAGCCTTTGTCCTCTTGTCAATTATTGGGGTGAATATGATAAGAGAATCAAGGGACAAAACTTGCACAATTGAAGAAGATAGGCTTGATCTTAAAAACTTATTTATGCTTGCCATAGCCACATCAATAGATGCCCTTGCAGTGGGAGTGTCCTTTGCCTTCTTGAAGATAAAAATATCTCTTGCAGTATTTGTAATTGGACTTACAACTTTTGTAATTTCCTTTTTTGGAGTGAGAATAGGAAGGGCCTTTGGCATTGCCTTAAAGGACAAGGCACAGGTGGCAGGAGGCTTAATTTTAATTTTTCTAGGACTAAAAATTTTAGTTGAGCATTTAGGATTATTAGCCTTTTAATTTAATAATATTAGAACTCTCCTCCTTAAGGCTGGAGAGTTTTTTATTGGAAAAATTTAGCTGAAAATAATTTTTAATCAGATAAAAATTTTTAAGCAAATTTTACAAAGAGAGCAAAGATTTTCTAGTAGAATAAAAAAATTAAAGTTTCATTTAGTCAAAGATTTTGCATGAAAAATAAAATTTTCTAAAAAAATAATTCATAATTAAATCTTTTTTTAACAAATGTAATTAATATTAAAAATTTCATAAAATTTGTTTATTTGACAAAAAAATGCAAAAAGGCTTTCCTTTATTTTACTCATATTTTCATGTATAATTAGTTTGGAAAAGATTTAGATTGATTAATCATACATAGAGATTTTAATTGAATTAATCATAGGTCTTTGTTATAATATTCTTAAAAGCTGGAATGGATTCCGTAATATGAAACCACATTGGGAGGTGTGATAATGTTAGGAGATGTTACTCTTACCATGGGAGAGGCCTTTGGTGTAGCATTGACAGGACTATGCGTAGTTTTCTTGGCCCTTGTATCTTTACTAATAGCAATTCTAATTATTACTAAAGTAGTTGGAGGTATTCAAGGTAAGGCTGACGCTGGAAAGTCAAATCAAGTAGCGGCGCCTGCTAAGGCAGCACCAAAGAAAGTAGCGGCTGATAATTCAATGGACCCTGCACTTTTAGCAGCGATAGTTGGAGCAATTAGCATGCAAGAAAGATCAAGAGTTGAAAGTTTTAGAATTGTTTCTATAAACGAAAAAAAATAAATTATTTTAAATTATTCTATTATTTATGAAAAGGAGAAATTAATGAAATATCAAGTTAAAGTAGATGGAAAAGTTTTTGAAGTAGAAGTTGAAAAAGTTGGCGGAGGATACCAATCTCTTACTCCGGCATCACTTACAGCAGCACCTGTTGCAGCTCCAGTAGCACCACAAGCGGCACCTGCACCAGCAGCACCAGTTCAAGCAGCAGCACCTGCACCAGCAGCACCAGTTCAAGCAGCAGCACCAGCACCAGCACCTGCAGCACCAGCTCCAGCAGCAGCACCTGCAGCATCAGGCGGAGCAGGAGATGTAATCTCACCAATGCCAGGAACTGTTCTTAGACTTAATGTTAATAATGGAGACACAGTAGCATCTGGAGATGTTATTCTTATTCTTGAAGCTATGAAGATGGAAAACGAAATCGTAGCTCCATGTGCAGGAAAAGTAACTCTTAAAGTAACAGCTGGAGAAACAGTAGATACTGACGCATTGCTAGCAGTTGTAGAATAATAGGAGGTCGGAATATGTTATTAGAAACATTACAGGGGATTCTAGGTGAATCGGGATTTGCATCATTACAATGGCAAAATGTGGTAATGTTTATTATATCCTTCATTCTTATTTATCTAGCGATTAAAAAAGAATTTGAACCACTATTACTTCTTCCAATTGCCTTTGGTATGCTTTTAAGAAACTTGCCAATGACAGGTCTTATGGAAGTTGGAGATCCATGGCAAACTTCTGGAGTTTTGGCAATCATGTATAATGGTGTTAAGTCAAACTTATTCCCTTGCCTAATTTTCATGGGTGTAGGAGCTATGACTGACTTTGGACCACTTATTGCCAACCCAATCTCATTACTTCTTGGTTCAGCAGCACAATTTGGTATTTATGTTGCCTTTATCGTTGCTGTTAAACTTGGATTTACTGGACCAGAAGCAGCATCAATTGGTATTATCGGTGGAGCAGATGGCCCTACAGCTATATTTACAACATCACAACTTGCACCACACCTATTGGCACCAATTGCAGTAGCAGCTTATTCATACATGGCACTTATCCCAATGATTCAACCGCCAATTATGAAGGCACTTACTACTGAAAAAGAAAGAACAACAGTTATGACATCACTAAGAAAAGTATCTAAACTAGAAAAGATTATTTTCCCAGTTGTAGTTGTACTTTTCACAGCACTACTTCTTCCAGATGTAGCACCACTTCTTGGTATGCTTATGCTTGGAAACCTATTTAAGGAATCTGGAGTAGTTAATAGATTATCTGACACTGTACAAAACGCACTAATGAACATTGTAACTATTATGCTAGGAACAACAGTTGGAGCAACTGCAGACGGAGCAACTTTCCTACAACCTGCAACTATTAAAATTATTGTTCTTGGACTAATGGCATTTTGCTTTGCAACAGCAGGCGGAGTTATTTTTGGTAAAATTTTGTACATTGTAACAGGTGGAAAGATAAATCCACTTATTGGTTCAGCTGGTGTATCAGCAGTTCCAATGGCAGCTCGTGTATCACAAGTTGAAGGTAGAAAATATAATCCTACTAACTTCTTACTAATGCACGCAATGGGACCTAACGTTGCGGGAGTTATTGGCTCAGCCGTAGCAGCAGGTACATTCTTAATATTATTCGGTCATTAATTCATTCAGCTCCATAGTGAGCTGAATATTTATGCAATTCAAGTTATATGTAACAAAAGGAGGTTTTAACTTGAGTAAAGTAATGAAACTTAAAGACGCCATAGCAAAATATGTAGAAGATGGCGATGTAATTTCACTAGGGGGATTTACAACTAACAGAAAACCTTACGCAGCAGTAAATGAAATTTTGCGTCAAGGTCAAAAAGATTTTATCGTTGAAGCAGGACCTGCAGGGGGAGACTGGGACACACTAATTGGAGCTGGCAGAGTAAAGGCATACATAAATTGCTACACTGCTAACTCAGGATATACAAATGTTTCAAGAAGATTTAGAGCAGCAGTTGAAAAGGGAGAACTTCTTATGGAAGACTACTCTCAAGACGTTGAAATGCAAAGAATTCACGCAGCTGCACTAGGACTTCCATACCTACCATGTAGACTAATGATGGGTTCAGGTCTAGTTGATGAATGGGGTATCTCTAAAGAAGAAAGAGAAAAGATTGATAAACTTCCAAATGACAAGTTTATATATGTAGAAAACCCATTCAAAAAGGGAGAAAAACTTGTTGCAGCACCAGTTCCTGAAATTGACACTGCAATAATCCACGTTCAAATGGCTTCTCCAGACGGAACTACAAGAATTCTTGGAAATACATTCCACGATGTTGATATTGCAATTGCAGCTAGAAAAGTTATCGTAACTTGCGAAGAACTTGTAAGTAACGAATACATCAAAAACTTTGATGCAGCTGACAACAAAATCCCTGGATTCTGTGTTGATGCAGTAGTTCACGCACCATTTGGAGCTCACCCTTCACAATGTTATGACTATTATGATTATGATGCTGACTTCTATAAGATGTACAATGTTAAATCTAAGACAGAAGAAGATTTCAATGCTTTCTTAGATGAATGGGTATATGGAGTTGAAGATCATGAAGCATACCTTAACAAGCTTGGAGCTACAAGACTAATTGGTCTTAGAAATGTTCCAGGATTTGGTTACGCAACAGACGTACTAATGAAGGGAGAAGATAAATAATGGCTAGATATGATAATTATACAAATAAAGAAATGCAAGCAGTTACAATTGCTAGACAAATTAAGAATGGTCAAATAGCAATTGTAGGAACAGGACTACCTCTAATTGGTGCTTCTCTTGCAAAAGCAGTTTACGCTCCTGATTGTTATCTAATTGTAGAATCAGGACTTATGGACTGTGACCCAATTGAAGTTCCAAGATCAGTTGGTGACAACAGATTTATGGCACACTGTGGAGTTCACTGGACAAATGCAACTTATGTTGGTTTCCAAGCTAATGAATGGAGACACGACAAGAAAAGAATGATCGCATTTATCGGTGGAGCTCAAATTGACCCATTTGGAAATGTTAACTCTACAGTAATCGGCGACTACCACCACCCTAAGACAAGATTTACTGGTTCTGGTGGAGCTAATGGTATTGCAACTTATGTTAATACTATTATCATGATGCAACACGAAAAGAGAAGATTTATAGATAAGGTTGACTATATCACTTCTCCAGGTTGGATCGATGGTCCTGGCGGAAGAACTAGAGTAGGTATTCCTGAAAATGTTGGACCACAAATGGTTGTAACTGACAAGGGTATCTTGAAGTTTGACGAAGATACTAAGAGAATGTATCTTGCTGGATATTATCCTTCTTCTTCACCTGAAGATGTTATCGAAAACACAGGATTTGACATTGATGTATCTCGTGCTGTTAAACTTGAAGAACCAGATGAAGATGTAATTAAACTAATAAGAGAAGAAATAGATCCAGGCGAAGCTTTCATTAAGAGACCTGTAGAAGAATAAGGAGGACACATGACTCAATATTCACTTGCTTCATATTTCCAAAATATGAAGACAATTGGAAAGCCTTTAAGAGAAGTTGATGAAGAAAACTTCAATCAATTAAGAGAAATTGAAGAAGAAATTAGAGTTTTTGCTGAAAAAGCTCTAGCTGCTGGTAAACCAGATGAAAAAGTAAATGAACGTGGAGAAATGACAGCACTTCAAAGAATTGCTGAACTTATCGACGAAGGAACTTGGTGCCCACTTAACACAATTTACAACCCTGGCGATAATGACCATGGTACAACAGGTGTTGTTAAGGGACTTGCAAAAGTTGACGACAGATGGGTTTACATTGTTGCATCTGACAACAAAAAACTTGCAGGTGCATGGATTGCTGGACAAGCTGATGACCTTCTAAGAGCATCAGACACAGCTGAAAGACTTAGAATTCCACTAGTTTATATACTAAATTGTTCAGGTGTTAAACTTGACGAACAAGAAAAAGTTTATCCAAATAGACGTGGAGGCGGTACTCCATTCTACAGAAACTCAAGACTTAACCAATGTGGAGTTCCTGTAATAGTTGGTATTTATGGTACTAACCCAGCTGGTGGTGGATACCACTCAATTTCACCTACAATTATAGTTGCTCATAAAGATGCAAACATGGCTGTTGGTGGAGCTGGAATCCTTGGCGGTATGAATCCTAAGGGATATATCGACGAAGAAGGAGCTAACCAAATTGCAGACCAAGCTGCACACGCTAAGAAAACTACTCCTCCAGGAGCAGTTGGCGTTCACTTCGCACAAACTGGTTTCATGAGAGAAGTTTATGTTGAAGAAGAAGGAGTACTTGAAGGAATTAGAAAATATCTTTCAATGCTTCCAAAATTCCAAAGAGAATTCTTTAGAGTTGATGATCCAAAGAATCCACTATTCGACCCTAACGACATGTATTCACTTATTCCACTTAACGGCAAAAAGGCTTACGATATATATGATGTAATTTCAAGACTTTTTGACGGTTCAGAATTTATGGAATACAAAAAGGGATATGGTAGAGAAATGGTAACTGGACTTGCAAAAGTTAATGGACTTCTAGTTGGTGTTGTAGCTAACGTTCAAGGTCTATTTATGGGCTATCCAGAATACTACAATGATCCAAAACACATCTCTATTGGTGGAAAACTTTATAGACAAGGTCTAATTAAGATGAATGAATTTGTTACACTTTGTGCTAGAGACAGACTTCCTATTATCTGGCTACAAGATACAACAGGTATCGATGTAGGTGACGATGCAGAAAAGGCTGAACTACTAGGACTTGGTCAATCACTAATTTATTCAATCCAAAACTCTGACCTTCCACAAATGGAAATTACAATGAGAAAGGGAACTGCAGCAGCTCACTATGTACTTGGTGGACCACAAGGAAACGACACTAATGCCTTTTCACTTGGTTCTGCAGCAACTGAAATCAACGTAATGAATGGAGAAACTGCTGCTACTGCAATGTACTCAAGAAGACTTGCAAAGGATAAAAAGGCAGGAAAAGATCTTCAACCTACAATTGACAAGATGAACGATTTGATTCAAGATTACAATGATAAATCAAGACCATTCTCTTGTGCAAAATATGGTCTAGTAGATGAAGTAGTAAACATGAACCTATGGAGAAATTACATTATTGCCTTTACTGAAAGTGCATACCAAGACCCAGCTTCAATTTGTCCAGTTCATCAAATGCTTACTCCAAGAATTATCAGAGACTACGACAGAATAAATAATATTAAATAATATAAAATATGACAACTTATTGGATAATCTGAAAAAGGATTATCCAATATTTTTGTATATTCCTTATTTACTTACTATAAGTAAAATATACTTTTTAAAAGCAATAAATAGTAAATCATAAAAGCTCTAAAACCCTTGTAATTTCAAGTATCTTGGCTTGTGATTTTTGACAAAGATACATAAGTATAGTAAAATTAAGAAGAGTAAGATATTAATTTTAAACCAAAGAGGAGATTGTATGGCAGAAGCTATTTATACAATGGGAGTTGATATTGGTTCAACTGCCTCAAAGAGTATTATTTTAAAGGATGGCAAAGAAATTATTTCAACTTCAGTTATTGATGTTGGAGCAGGAACTAGCGGTCCATCAAGAACAATTAGTGAGACTCTAAAAAATGCTAACATGAAAAAGGAAGACATTTCCTATGTAATGGCTACAGGTTATGGTAGGACAGCTCTTGAAGAAGCTGACTTCCAAATGTCTGAACTTTCTTGTCACGCTAAGGGTGCTTACTTCTTATTCCCAAATGTTCGCACAATTATTGATATAGGCGGACAAGATGCCAAGGCTCTTAAAATCGGAGACAATGGTATGCTTGAAAACTTTGTTATGAATGATAAATGTGCTGCAGGTACAGGAAGATTCTTAGATGTAATTGCAAAGGTTCTTGAAGTTGATGTTTCTAAGCTTGAAGAGTTAGATAAATTATCTACAAAAGATGTAAGTATTTCTTCTACTTGCACAGTTTTTGCTGAATCAGAAGTTATTTCACAACTGGCAAGTGGATCGAAGATTGAAGATATAGTTAAGGGGATTCACGACTCCATAGCTGCAAGAGTTGGTTCTCTTGCCAAGAGAGTTGGACTTAATGATGATGTTGTATTTACTGGTGGCGTTGCTCTTAATAAGGGCATGGTTAGAGCCCTCGAAGAAAACACTGGACATAAAATACACACTTCACCACTATGTCAACTAAATGGTGCCCTAGGAGCTGCACTATTTGGTTATCAAAAATGTAAATTGGAAAAGTTAAAAGCTAATAAAAAAGCTAATGCATAATTTATTTTAGGAGGTAAACTATGGCTGAAATTCAAAAAATACCTGGTAAAAAACCAAGACCAATCGAAGGACATATTCCTGCTGCTCAAGCTCTAAGAAATGTAGTAGATAGAGTTTACGGGGCAGCATGGGATGCAAAGAAAAGAGGAGAACTAGTTGGATGGTCATCATCTAAATTCCCTATTGAACTTGCAAAGGCATTTGGACTACACGCTGTATATCCAGAAAACCACGCAGCTACAACTGCAGCTAAAAAAGACGGTTTAAGACTTTGTCAAACAGCTGAAGATATGGGATATGATAACGACATTTGTGGTTACGCAAGAATTTCTCTTGCTTACGCAGCTGGAGAACCAACTGACTCAAGAAAGATGCCACAACCAGACTTTGTTCTTTGCTGTAACAACATCTGTAACATGATGACTAAATGGTACGAAAACATTGCAAGAATGCATGACATTCCAATGATCATGATTGACATTCCTTTCCAAAACACTGTTGATGTACCTGAAGAAAAAGTTGATTACTTAATGGGACAATTCGAATATGCTATTCACCAACTTGAAAAATTAACTGGCAAGAAATTTGATGAAAAGAAATTCGAAGAAGCTTGTCAAATTGCAAACAGAACTGCTGCTGCATGGCTTAAAGCTTGTTCTTACATGGCTTATGAACCATCTCCACTTTCTGGATTTGACCTATTCAACCACATGGCAGACATCGTTGCTGCAAGATGTGAAATTGACGCAGCTGAAGGCTTTGAACTTCTAGCAGCTGAATATGAACAATCAGTTAGAGAAGGAACTTCTACTTGGGAATATCCAGAAGAACACAGAATTCTATTTGAAGGAATTCCTTGCTGGCCAGGACTAAGACACTTGTTTGAACCACTAAAACAAAATGGCGTTAACGTAACTGCTGTTGTTTACGCACCAGCCTTTGGTTTCCAATATACAACTGTAAGAGAAATGGCTGCAGCTTACTGTAAAGCACCTTGTTCAGTATGTATCGAAGACGGCGTTGAATGGAGAGAAACAATGGCTAAAGAAAACGGAGTTTCTGGAGCACTTGTTAACTACAACAGATCATGTAAACCATGGTCAGGAGCAATGCCTGAAATCGAAAGAAGATGGAGAGAAGACCTTGACATTCCAGTAGTTCACTTTGACGGTGACCAAGCTGATGAAAGAAACTTCTCACAAGAACAATATAAGACTAGAGTTCAAGGTTTAGTAGAAATTATGAATGAAAGAAAAGCAGACAGAATCGCTAAGGGCGAAGAAATCTACACTAATTTCGAAAATACTAAAGAAACTGACTGGTCTAAGACTACAATTTAATAGAGGTGCAAAATGACTGATATAAAAGAATTATTAAAAGAATTTAAACATATTGCAGAAAATGGAAGAGAACAAATTGACAAATACATTGCTGAAGGCAAAAAAGTTGTCGGTGTATTCCCTTACTATGCACCTGAAGAAATAATCTATGCAGGTGGACTTGTTCCTTACGGAGTATGGGGCGGACAAGGACCTATTGACAAGGCAAAAGAATATTTCCCAACATTCTACTATTCACTAGCATTAAGATGTTTGGAAATGGGTCTTGACGGATCTCTTGACGGACTTAGCGCATCAATGGTAACTACTCTTGACGACACACTAAGACCATTCTCTCAAAACTATAAAGTTTCTGTTGGTAGAAAAATTCCTATGGTATTTTTAAACCACGCACAACATAGAAAAGAAGATTTTGGTAAAACTTACAATGCAAAAATCTTTAAACAAGCTGCTGAAAGATTAGAAGAAGTTTGTGATGTTAAAATCACTGACGAAAACCTAAAGAAAGCTTTCGAAGTTTATAACGAAAACAGAGCTCTTAAGAGAGAATTTGTTAAATTATGTGGAGATTATTCAAAGACAATTAAAGCATCTGACAGATGTAATGTACTAAAGGCTTCTTTCCACATGCTTAAAGATGAACACAACAAGATGCTTAAAGAACTAATCGAAGCATTAAAGGCAATGCCAAAAGAAGAATGCACAGGACCAAGAGTTGTAACATCTGGAATCATAACTGACAACCCAGCACTTCTTGAAGTTCTTGACAACTTTAACATTTGCGTAGTAGCAGATGACGTTGCAAGTGAATCAAGAGGATTTAAAGTTGATGTAGATACATCAATCGAAGATCCATACATGGCTCTAGCTGATCAATTTGCAAGAATGGACGAAGACCCAATTCTTTACGATCCAGATATTTGGAAGAGACCAAAATATGTTGTTGACCTAGCAATTGATAACGATGCTGACGGATGTCTATTATTTATGATGACATTTAATGATACAGAAGAAATGGAATATCCATCACTAAAGAAAGCTTACGAAAAAGCTGGTATTCCACTAATTAAAATGGGTTATGACCAACAAATGACTGACTTCGGTCAAGTTAAAACTCAACTTGAAACATTTAGCGAAATGGTTCAACTTAATAGAATGTAATAAAATAAATTTTAAGGCGCCTTATAATGAACTGACCCCCAAAAGTTGGACTTAAAAACCAACATAAGGAGGTCAGTTTTTTAATGGCAAAATACAAAACAGAA
>NZ_JBBMFO010000009.1:0-58277 GCF_040096015.1 Peptoniphilus hominis (ex Hitch et al. 2025)
AAGAATTTGTTTTGAGAGAGTTAATCGCAACACCGCCGGCATTGATTGGCAGATGGTTTTATGAAAATGTAAATAAGGGACTTGTGAAAAATGTAGAACACATCGGAAAAGCTGAAGGTGGAGTAGAAAAATATAAAAAGATATGAGACTTATTTCAAAAAGCTACGCAGTGCGTGGCGGATTGGAAAAGATATTTAGATAATTTTGGAGGTGCATTTCATGGCAGATGAAAATAAAGAGATAGTTATTGTAGATGATAAAACTATACAAGAAAAAATATATTTCATTCGTGGACAAAAAGTAATGCTTGATGCAGATTTAGCTGAAATATATGGTTATGAAACTAAAAACTTTAATAGACAGGTAAAAAATAATATTGAAAAGTTTGAAGGCGAAGATTTTATGTTTCAATTGACCGAGAATGAGTTTGAAAACTTGAGGTGCAAAAATTTCACCTCAAGTTGGGGCGGCTCAAGGTACCTACCAAATGCCTTTACGGAACAAGGTATTTATATGCTTATGACTGTATTAAGGGGAGAACTTGCGATTAGGCAAAGCAGAGCCTTAATTAGAACATTTAAGCAGATGAAAGACTTCATTATTGAAAATCAAGATTTTATCGGTTCAAAAGAATTAGTCCAAATAGCTATTCAAACCAACCAAAACACAAATGATATTGCAGAAATAAAATCTCAAATGGCTACTAAAGAAGATTTGAAAAAAGTAATGGATAATTTTATCGATCCGGACACTTACAAGCATTTCCTTTTGATGAATGGAGATAAGATTGAAGCAGATGTTGCCTATACAAAAATATATAAGTCAGCAAAGAAAAGCATTTATGTAATAGATAACTATATAGGCTTGAAAACCTTAGAATTATTAAGAGCTGCAAAAGACAATGTTGAAATTATAGTCTTTAGCGACAATGTGAAAAATAAAGATATGCTTACAAAAAACATCCTAAATGATTTTAGAAGAGATTATCCAAATATCAACTTAAAAATGAAGGTTGCAGGCAAAAAATATCACGATAGATATATTGCAATAGACTATGGAACAGAAAATGAAGCCTTTTATCTTTGCGGAGCTTCATCAAAGGACGCAGGAAATAAAATATCAAGTATTACCAAGATAGAAGAATCCTCTAAGGATATGTATCATACAATGTTTGGTGGAATGTTAAACAATAAGAATTTGAAAATTTAATATGCAGATAACAGAATAGACAGTTATATGAGCTTTAAGCAAGGCGGTAGAAGTAAAAATCTATCGTCTTTTTTAATTGCAACAAACAGGAGGAAAATAATATGAATGAAAACAGAAATGAACATAATACAGGAACAAAGACTATAAAGAAGATTGGAAAAGTAACTTATGAGGTTATTGTCCATTTTAATGAAAATGCGACTGAAACCATGCAAGATAAATTGAAAAGGATAATGCTTAGAGAAATGGAGCGAGAAAAAGATAAAAAACCTCATAAAAATGATTAGAAAGTCCTTGACAAGTTGTTACAGGAAAAACGGCGAAGTCTATTCTTATTTCATGTGGTGCAAGACTTGCTCCTTTTGATATTCAGGAGCTTAGGGACTTGATGAAAGAAGATGAACTTGAGCTTGATACTCTTGGAGATAGAAAGACAGCACTTTTTGTCATTATATCTGATACAGATGATACTTTTAACTTTGTGGTATCTATCATGTACTCACAGTTATTTAATCTACTTTGTGATAAGGCAGATGATGAGTATGGAGGAAGATTACCTGTTCATGTAAGGTGCTTGCTTGACGAGTTTGCAAATATCGGCTTAATTCCAAAGTTTGAGAAGTTAATAGCGACAATCCGTTCAAGAGAAATATCTGCAAGCATTATTTTGCAAGCACAATCTCAGTTAAAGGCGATATATAAGGATAATGCTGACACAATCGTAGGCAACTGCGATAGCACTTTGTTTCTTGGTGGAAAGGAAAAGACCACACTAAAGGAGCTATCTGAAACACTTGGTAAAGAAACCATAGATCTGTATAACACTTCTGAAACACGCTCCAATGCTAATAGTTATGGACTGAATTACCAAAAGACAGGAAAAGAGCTGATGAGTCAAGATGAGATAACGGTTATGGATGGCAGTAAATGTATCTTTCAGCTTAGAGGTGTAAGACCGTTTTTATCAGATAAATTTGATATTACAAAGCACAAGAATTACAAGTTACTTGAAGATTTTAATAAGAAAAATGCCTTTAATATTGAGGAATATATCAAGAGAAAAGGGAAAGCAAAATTAAATAGAGAAACGGTTATTACAAGAGTGCAGTAAGTCTAAAGAACATAGATTTGCTGCTTTTTTATTACTCAAAATCAGGAGGAAAGATGGTAAGGATAAGAAGTCCCACTAAGGAAAACTAAATAGCAAGAGTATCAGCGATTGGAAAAGAAAAACTCCGATCGCTTTTTTATTGAAAAGAAAAGGAGAAATTTTTAATGAAGCAAGAAATGATTAACATCAATGCCAATTTATTGGCAGAACCAACTTTTTCGAGTTTTGACAAAGAGGGAGAAGCTGTTGAAGTTGTAAACTTTACGCTTGTAAAAAAGTATGGGAAAGGCAAGGAATATATCAACTGTGCCGCTTATGGAGAAAAAGCGGAGAAAGCAAAAGTCTTTGAAAAGGGCGATTTGATTCATATCTTTGGTTACTTCAAGAAGCGTGAAAAAGACGGAAAGACTTACAAAAACTTTGTTGTGAAGTCATACAACAAGATTGAAAAGAAAGAAGAAAACGAGGAGGAATAAATTATGGAATTTTTTACACAGGCAGTAAATGTATTAAAGATTTTAGTTATGGCAGTAGGTGCAGGACTTGGAGCATGGGGCGTTATTAACCTGATGGAAGGTTATGGTAATGACAATCCGGGTGCAAAATCTCAGGGCATTAAGCAGCTTATGGCAGGAGGCGGCATTGTCCTTATCGGATTAAAGCTGATTCCGCTTCTTGCAAATGTACTCAAGTAAGAAGAAAAGGAGAAATTAAATGTTTGGGATATTCGACAAGATAGAGGAGTTTTTCAAAGATCTTCTACTGGGCGGTATCCAAGCAAACTTAGAGTCCATGTTTCTTGACATCAACGATAAAGTTGGTGCGATTGCAACGGATGTGGGAAAGACACCGATGGGGTGGAACGGACAGGTTTTTAGTTTTATCAAAAGCATTAACGACTCTGTCATTATCCCCATTGCAGGGCTAATCATAACGGCAGTCCTTTGTATCGAGCTTATCAATATGGTTATGCAAAAGAACAATATGCACGATACGGATACATTTGAATTTTTCAAGTACATCATAAAGATGTGGATTGCCGTATGGTTAGTTTCTCACGCTTTTCAGTTTTCTATGGCAGTCTTTGATGTGGCACAGCACATGGTAAATAAAGCGGCAGGGGTAATTAACACCTCTGCCGTTATCTCCGGAGATCAGATTGTAACGATGGTAGAAGGCTTAAAAGATAAAGGTCTTGGAGAGCTTGTCATGATACTCTTTGAAACCTCGCTCATAAAGGTGGCAATACAGGTCATTTCCATTGTGATTATGCTTGTAGTGTACGGAAGAATGTTTGAAATATATGTTTACTCATCCGTTTCAGCCATTCCATTTGCCACAATGGGAAACAAAGAGTGGGGACAGATTGGAACAAACTATATCAAAGGTTTATTTGCTATAGGACTACAAGGACTCTTTTTAATGGTTTGTCTTGGAATATACGCAGTATTAGTTAAGACAATACAGATAACAGATATACACACAAGTACCTTTACGATACTTGGATATGCGGTTTTGCTGGGGTTAATGATGCTAAAGAGCGGAACACTGGCCAAAAGCGTATTAAACGCACACTAAAAGAAAGGATAGATATGATGAACAAAAGAAAAACAGTATTTATTGCAGTAGTAATTGGAACAGGTATTATGGCGGTGATGGATAGAATCAGGCTTCACAGCAAGGTGAATGACTTGGAAGAAAGAACAAAAGACATCGGTCGCTGCCACAATGATTTTTGTCTAATGCAGGAAAGATATAACAGAAGTACAGATGAACAGATTGCAAGTATTCAGGAAGAAATTGGCTCCGTATATGAGCATATAGAGGAGCTTTCAAAGGATAAAGAAGATGGGAGGTAAGTTATGGCATATGTACCTATCCCAAAAGACTTAAAGAAGGTAAAAACAAAGGTAGCATTCAACCTGACGAAAAGACAGCTTATCGGTTTTACGATTGCAGGACTGATTGGAATACCAATTTATTTATTTATGCGAAAGGTAGTTCCAAATGATATAGCAGTCATCTTTCTCATTGTGTCCACACTTCCCATATTTTTCATCACTCTTTTTGAAAAGGACGGACTTAGCTTTGAGAAATACTTTAAGTATGTTTACCTTCATAAATTTTATCAGCCACAAAAAAGAGTGAGAAAGGAGGTTTACCTTGAAAGACAAAAGAAAGATTCAGCAGCTAAAGTTAGAACAAAACCAAAAGAAGTTAAGAAGTCAAAAACAGGACTTAAAGCAAAATAAGGGAAAGTCTAAAAAAGATAGGGGCGGATTACTTGACCTTATCTTTAGGAAAGAGCCGAAAAGATACACAGTTGAAGATACCATTCCCTACCTTAGACTTTTAAAAAGTGGGATATGTCAGATTGATGAAAAGCATTTTAATAAGAGTATCGCTTTTGAGGATATAAACTATCAGCTTGCCTTAGAAGAAGATAGGGATTTGATTTTTAATCAGTTTGCAAACTTTCTTAATTCTTTTGATCCAAGTATCAGCATCGAATTTTCATATATCAATCAGCTTGGTAGAAACGAAGAAATGAAATCAGCCATTCAAATACCGGATAAAAAGGATGGGTTTGACGATATACGCCTTGAGTTTCGAGAAATGCTCAAGAGTCAGATTGTAAAGGGAAATAACGGACTGAAAAAATCAAAGTATGTAACCTTTACGGTGGAAGCGGATAATTTAGAGCAGGCAACATCAAAACTTGAAAGACTGGAGATAGATATATTATCAAGTCTTAAAAGTATGGGAGTAAGAGCAGAAAGCTTGAACGGAGAGGAAAGACTAAAGATACTTCATGATGTTTTAAATCCGAATAAGACCTTTGAATTTTCATATAAAGACTTAAAGAAAAAGGAAAGTACCAAGACATATATTGTGCCTGATGAATTTAACTTTACACCGTCAAGGTATTTTAAGTTTGGAAAGTTTATCGGAGCGGCAAGTCATTTTCAAATCCTTGCAAGTGAGCTTTCCGACCGTATGCTTGCAGAGTTTTTGGATATAGACGATAACATCAATATCTCTTTTCATATCAAGGCAATCGAACAATCGGAAGCCATCAAGATGGTTAAAAGAAAAAATACCGATATTGACAAGATGAAGATTGAGGAAAACAAAAAGGCTGTAAGGTCGGGATATGATATGGACATTCTTCCAAGTGATTTAATTACCTATGGAGAAGATGTAAAAAGTCTTTTAAAAGACCTTCAGACAAGAGATGAAAGAATGTTTGTTGTAACCATTATCTTTATGAACTTTGCAAGGACAATCCAAAAGCTGGACAATACCATTTCTCAAATCAGCTCTATTGCCAATAAGCATAATTGCAAGTTAAAAAGGCTTGACCATTCCCAAGAGCAGGGCTTAATCAGTGTACTTCCTCTTGGGGTAAATAAGATTGAAATTGACAGAGGACTAACCTCATCATCTACGGCAGTATTTATGCCTTTTACCACAGAGGAGCTTTTCATAAATTCGGCGAACAGTTTGTATTATGGACTAAATGCCCTAAGTCATAACCTGATTATGGCAGATAGAAAGAAACTGAAAAACCCAAACGGTCTAATTCTCGGAACTCCGGGAAGTGGTAAGTCCTTTAGTGCAAAAAGAGAAATGGCAAATGCCATTCTTACAACGGATGATGATGTGATTATCTGCGATCCGGAAGGCGAGTACGGAAACCTTGTGCGTCAGTTTAAAGGAGAAGTCATAAAGGTTAGCAGTAAGTCAAAAGACTATCTAAATCCTTTAGATATAAATATGAACTATGGCGATGGGGATGCACCACTGAAAGATAAAGCAAACTTCATTATGTCGATGCTTGAATTAGTAGTTGGTGGTAGTGGTCTTACAGCAGAAGAAAAATCGGTTATAGATAGATGCCTGCCTAAGATTTATGAAAAGTATTTTGAAAATCCAAAGCCTTGTAATATGCCCATTCTTCAAAACCTATATGATATGTTAAAAAATCAGGAAGAAAAAGTCGGGAAAAAACTGGCAACGGAAATGGAGATTTATGTAACAGGTTCTCTTAATGTATTTAACCATCAGTCCAATGTGGACTTAAATAAGCAGCTACTTTGTTTTGACATTAAGGAGTTAGGCTCGCAGCTTAAAAAAATTGGAATGCTCGTTATTCAGGATCAGGTATGGAATAAGGTATCGCAAAACAGAGGGAATAAGGCTACAAGGTACTATATCGACGAGTTTCATTTATTGTTAAAAGATGAGCAGACAGCTTCCTATTCCGTAGAAATTTGGAAAAGATTTCGTAAGTGGGGAGGAATCCCGACAGGTATTACACAAAATGTCAAAGACTTACTTATGAGCAAGGAAATTGAAAATATCTTTGATAATACGGACTTTGTGCTAATGCTTAATCAGGCTTCAGGAGATAGAGAGATTTTAGCAAGGAAACTTAAAATCTCACAGCCACAGCTAAAATATGTAACCAATTCCAATGCAGGAGAAGGACTTTTGTTCTTTGGAAATACCATTGTCCCTTTCCTTGATAAATTCCCGAAAGACACAATCCTTTATCAGAAGATGACAACCAAGCCTGAAGAAGTGAGGTAGGCTTATGGGAAAGAAACTGAAAAAGGACTTTAAGGAAAGGCAAAGGGCAAGGATTGAAAAGGAAAGGCTGCAAAGTAATGGCAGTATAGAGCCTGAAGAAAGTAAGTTAAAGCATAATGATGATTACAGAGGAAAAATTGTCCATGATAAAGACCGATTTCAAGATAAGGTGCATGAGAAAACAATCAAAATGACCTCTGACATTGAACTGATTAGAGGTACTTCCAAAAGAAATGCAAAGTATAGAGCTTCGGATAAGGACAGCGTAGCTTCTGTAACTGAAACAGGAGGTGTAAGTCAAAAAGAAATCGGAAAAGCAGATTATGATACTGAGGTTAAAGATGGAAAAATCTATGATCCTTTAGGAAAAGACCTCGACAATGACGGGATTATAGACAGATATGACAATGACTTTAGGGATAGCGACTATTTTGAGTCAACCTATGATGTAGAGGACAACCTTCATCGTAAAGCAGAAGATACAAAAGGCTTTTCAAAAAGCCAAAAGGCTCAAAAGAAAAAATATAAGAAAAAAAACTATTCCGATAAGCTCTATACCAGAAAAAAGGACAAAGAAGCCAAAGAGGAAAAGGCTGACAATAAAAAAAGCGGAAAAGAAGCCATTCTTGATAGAGAAAAGAAAAACAGGCTTTCTAAAGAACAGGAAAGAACTTTTAGGGATAAGGCTTCTAAGGTGTCCGCTTTATCAGGACTTGCTAAAGGAAGTGAAACCGTAAGAGATTACTTATCACATGGAAGTGATGAAAATCAAGGGGTAGAGGCAGGAGAAAAAACAGCCGACACAAGCTCAAAACTTATTCATGGCATTAAGAACTATTCAGATAAGAAAAGAGCAAAAAAAGGATATGACCTTACGAATAAGGACTATAAAATTAGAAAGCGAAAATCCAAGTTAGAGTTTCGAGATGCCAAAGAGGAGCTAAAAAAGACACAGGAGTATCAAAAAGCAAATAACTTTAAGCGATTTCAAAAGCGAAAGCAGATGAAAGATTCCATTAAAAGGCAGAATAAGTCAAGGCTTAGAGATCGCATTAAGGAAGGGCTTATAGGAAGTCTTAAAAGTTCAAAGGAAGTCATATTAAGAAAAGCAAAGGGACTTATGGTTATTTTCATAGGTCTTATTATTTTGGGAACTTTCTTTATTAACTTCGCAGGGACAGGAATGACAGGCTTTATGAACTCTACAAGTACAGTTCTGACAACAAGCTATTTATCAAAGCCTAATGTCCTAAGTGAAATCAATGAGAATTTTTCAGGGATGGAAAAGAAGCTGCAAAACGAGGTTGATCATGTCAAAGAGAATTATCCCGGATATGACGAGTACATCCTAAATAACACAGAGTACATCGGTCATAATGTCCATGAGCTTTTATCCTACATTACATCAAGGTGCGGAGAAGTAAAGAATGTATCAGAAGTAAGCTCTGTATTAAATGAGCTTTTTAAGTCCATGTATGACCTTGAGTATAAGGAAGAAGTAGAAATCAGATACAGGACAGTTACAGAAACCTATACCGATGAAGATGGAAATGAATATACCGAAAGCTATGAAGAACCTTACGAGTACAAGAAACTCATTGTAACCCTTCATAAAAGGGAAATGGACAGTATCATCAGAGAAGTCTTTGCGAACTATCCTGACAATCTAAAACACTATGAAGCCTTATTCCTTGCTCAAGGCAATATGGGAGAAGCCTTTGGCAATAGCGATCTGATTGCTTCCAATGGAGGTATCGGAGGTGGAAAAGAGTATGAGGCTTCTACGGAAGTTCAAAAGAAGATTGTAAATGCTGCATACATTACGCCATCTCCGGGTGCAGGCTGGTGTGCTATGTGGGTGTCGCAGGTCTATCAAAATGCAGGACTTGGATATATCGGAGGAAATGCTTGTGATATGTACAGAAACTACACCTTTACATCAGATAAATCAAAACTCAAGGTAGGAATGCTTGTTGCAGTTGAAAGTAGTAGTAGCGGAAGTACAGCAGGACTTACCTATGGTCATGTGGGAATTTATATAGGCGATGGCAAGGTAATAGATAATATCGGGCGAATCAGAGTAACTACCTTAGATGATTGGATAGCAACTTTCTGCAAGCACCATCCCGTAGGTTTCGGCTTTCCGCCAAATGTAAACAGATAAGGAGGACACAATTTGAAAAAAGAACTTACAGCAGTAAAAAACAGAATAAAGAAATTAAAAGATAAAAAGGCTCTAATTGATGAAGAATTGGAGCCTTTGTTCATTCGTGAGGAAGAACTTGAAAACGAAGAAATTATTGCCATTTGCAGAAAGAACAACATTACAATCAGTGATTTAATGGCAAAGGTAAACAGAGAAAAAGCAGAAGTGAAAAAGGAGAAAACAAATGAAAACCAGTTTGAAAAATAAAAGAATTACAGCCATTGTTGTAGCTTTTACCCTCTTAATGGGTGGAGTTTTAGGGGTGTTAAAAGTTGGCGCAAAGACAGTATTTGCGTCAAATGAACCGCCTGAAAAGTATGAAACATATTATGAACTGAAATTTGAGGATCATACTTCAGATGACACCTTTAGAGGATTTTATTATGTCGGAAAAGAAAATAAAGAAGGTCAGCCATTGAACTTTAAGTTTTCCTTATCAAAATCCTTTGAAGAAAAGGGCGGTGTGCTTGTCGATAAGTATAATGAAACCTTTACCAATGAGAACATGGACAAGGAAAATGAGTTAGATGATCTAAGATATATGACAAAGAAAACTTATCCTTATTATCGAATTCATAATGTAGGGACAGGTGCTTTTACAAGTATCGTTTCTCCAAGAGATAAAGATAATTACTATATTGGAGATATTACAGAAAATACAGAAGAACGAACCGTAAAAGGAAAGAAAGCAAATGTCATTGTCTATACCTGCCCTGTTCTACAGTTAAATAGAAATATTGAGAAAGTAACAGTTGACTATGAGGGAGAGCTTAAAGAGGAAACAAAGAACGCTATTATTGGCAGAGTAAAGGAAGCAAATCCCAATATCAACAATGTAAAAGAAATCAAGATTGTTAAGGACAAACTGATTATTGAAACATGGAACAGATTTCATACCGGTGTCCCATATCTTGAATTACCTTTAGAGGATTTATATAAGAGAGTAGCGAATGCGTCAACTCAAACAGACAATAAGGATACAAAGGATCAGGAAAGTCAGACAAAAAGTGAAGTAAAGGTCAAATATCAATATCAGGATGGAAAGGTATATAAGGAGTATTCAGCTTCCTTTGACAAAAATCAGGTGATTGACGCTTCTGATCTTGAAATGCTTCCTGATAACATGAGCTTTAATGACAATTTTGTAAACTACACAGTAAAAGGTGATGGAAGCGATAGTATTATCCGAATTGTAAAAAAGTTAGAAAGTAATGCTCAGACGCAGACAGAAAAGCCAAAAACAGAAGATAAGGGAACTCAAACAGAGCTTAGCAAAGATGATATTTCCAAAATGGAAAAGGAATCTAAGGAACTTCAGGAAAAACTTGATAAGCTAAGTCAGGAGATTAAGGACAAGGATAAATTAAGCGACAAGCAAAAGGAGAAAATCAAAGACCTTGAGGAAAAAATAGATAAGCTGAAGGAAAAACTTGAAAAGGGCAAAGACGATAAGGATTTATCGGCGGATATGAAAAAGGAGATTGAGAAGCTAACTGAGAAAATTAAGGAGCTTGAGAAAAAGACGAATGAGGTTGGCAAGGCTACAGTTACGCATAATCCTACTGTAACACCAATCAGCCCTATCTCCGGAATGAAAACAGGAACAGGAAACTTTCCTCAAACATCTGTAAGTGATACGGGTAAAGGCTCATCATCACAGGATAATACAGGAAAGATTACAAAGGACACAAATATTGGTAAGAATAATGACAAAGAAAAAGAAGTTCGTTATCCCAATAAGCTGACACCGAAACAGCCTGTCAATAACAGCAGTCAGGATTCCTCTATGGATGGTTCAAGTAAGAATGTAAATACCAATAAAGGAGTTGCGTCAGCACCATCAAAGGCAAGAGGAACTGTTACGGAAAATAAGGATAATGCGAACAAGGATTATCCAATACACCATAATGACAGTAAAGATAATAAAGAAACGGATATGTATTCAGCGGATGCAAGACAGTTTGTTACCTTTACTACTAAGAATGGCAAGACCTTTCATTTAATCATCAATCACGATGAGGATAGCGAAAATGTCATGCTCCTAACAGAAGTATCCGAAGATGATCTTCTTAATATGGTTGAAAAGAAAGAAGCTCCAAAACAGGAAATTACAAAGGAAGAACCTGAAAAAGAAGAACCTAAGCCAGTAAAAAAAGAAGAAAGCAGCAATATGGGAACCTACTTAATTCTCATTCTTGTAGTAGCAGGAGCATTAGGTGCAGGATATTATTTCAAGGTCGTTAAGAAAAAAGAAGATAAGGAGCTTGAAGGCTTTGAGGAGGAAGATGATGATTTCTTTTCAGAGGCAGAAGAAAGTGAAAATGAAGTAGATGAAACAGAAACAGAAGATAAAGAAGATGAATTGGAATAAATTTGCACCCAAAACTATACAATATTTGGTGCAAAAGACAGGGCGGGAGAGTAACATCTTCCGCCCTATTATTTTGAAAAACAGGAGGAAAAAATAGATGAATTTAGTAATTGCTGAAAAGCCAAGTGTTGCAATTTCTATTGCAAAAGTGATCGGAGCAACAAAGAAGAAAGACGGATATTATGAAGGAAACGGATATAAGGTAAGCTGGTGTGTTGGACATTTAATTAAAATGGCAAATCCGGAAAGCTATGATGAAAAGTATGCTAAGTGGAATATGGCGGATTTACCGATTATTCCAAAGGAATATAAGTATGAGATTGCAAAGTCCACAAAGAAACAATTTACGATTCTTAAAAAGCTGATGAATGATAAGGATATAGACATCGTGATAAATGCCTGCGATGCAGGGCGTGAAGGAGAAGCCATCTTCAGGCTTGTATATAATCAGGCAAATTGTAAAAAGAGAATGAAGCGTCTTTGGATTTCATCAATGGAAGATAGTGCCATAAAAGAGGGCTTTGATAACCTAAAAGATGGAAGTTCTTACGATAATCTATTTGAGTCTGCACAAGCAAGAGCAATAGCAGATTGGCTTGTGGGAATGAATTTAAGCAGACTGTATTCGTGTCTATACAAGCAAAATTACAGTGTGGGCAGAGTGCAGACACCTACCCTTGCAATGATTGTAAAAAGAGATGATGAGATAGCCAATTTCAAGAAAGAAAAATATTTTACAGTGGAATTAAGCCTTAATGGCTTTACACTATCAACAGATAGAATTGATGATGAAATAACAGCGGAACAGCTCTTAAATTTAGTAGGCGATAAGATAGAAATTACCGATGTTATTCAAAAGGAAAAGATAACAAAGCCTGAGCTGCCATTTGACCTGACGACGCTTCAAAGAGAGTGCAATAAATATTTTGGATACTCAGCTAAGCAGACACTTGATTATGCTCAAAGTCTTTACGAAAAGAAACTGATTACCTATCCAAGAACAGACAGCAGATGCCTTACGGAAGATATGATTGTAAGTACGGTTAATAACATTTTAGGAAAGAATGATTTTGACACAGAGCGTATCAAGACGGTATTTAATTCTAAAAAGGTTACAGACCATCATGCGATTATACCGACAGCAAGCAGTATGAATGAGAACTTAACTTCTCTTCCGGAAAGTGAATTGAAGGTATATGAACTTATTTTAAATAAGCTACATGCAAGTGTAGGCTATCCTTTAATTGAGAATACAACGAAGATTGTGGCTGAATTTGATGGATTTGAATTTACAAGTAGTGGAAAGGTGATTGTAGATGAGGGCTTTACCAAATACCTAAACGAATATGCAAAAAAGAAAAATGAAGATACAGTGCTTCCGGATGTAAAGATTGGTTATAGTCTTGATATTAAAGATAAAGAGATAAAAGAAAAGTACACTCAACCGGCTAAGCATTTTACGGAAGATCTTCTCCTGAAGGCTATGGAGCTTGCAGGAAATGACGCATTGGAAAAAGGTGTAGAAGTTGAGCGAAAAGGACTTGGAACACCTGCAACAAGAGCAGGAATCATTGAAAATTTAATCTTCAAAGGATTTATTGAAAGAGATAAGAAAAACCTTATTGCCACACACAAAGGAATCAGCCTTGTAACGATTGTAGCCAATACTTTTAAATCGGCAGAAACAACAGCAAAGTGGGAAATGGAGTTATCGGATATTGCACAGGGAAAATCTTCAAAGGAAAAATTTTTAAAAGCGATTGAAAATGAGATAAAAGAAGTGATTTCAACTTATATCAAGTAAGATGGCACTAATTTCAAGGTGGAAAAAATGCCCTAAAAATGCTATAATCTTTTGTAGGAAAAGTAGGGAGAAAGGAAACGGGTATGAAAGATACATTTATGGATACTGCAAAAGTTATGTCAAAAGGGCAGGTTACTATTCCGAAAAGGATAAGAGAACTTTTGGACTTACAAAATGGAGATTATGTTACTTTTGTAGTTAATAACGATAAAGTGCAAATTCAAAACTCCAAAATTTTTATTGAAGAAAATATTGATAAATAAAGGTGGTGAAATAACAAAGATGACGATAGATGAAATAAAAAAGTTAATTCAAAACGGAGAAAAGATAGATGTTGAATTTAAAGAATCAAGGAATGCTTTAACCAAAGATGTCTTTGATACAGTATGCTCTTTCAACAATAGAAATGGAGGACATATTTTACTTGGTGTAAATGATAAAAGAGATATTGTTGGTGTTAGTGAAGATAAAGTGGATAAGGTTATTAAAGAATTTACAACATCTATCAACAATTCGCAGAAGATGTACCCACCACTTTATTTATTACCGGAAGTATTTGAGATTGACAGTAAAAAAGTCATTTATATCCGAGTGCCTGAAGGATATCAGGTATGCAGGCATAATGGAAGAATATGGGACAGGTCTTATGAAGGAGACATCAATATCACAGACCATGCAGAACTTGTCTATAAGCTATATGCGAGGAAACAGGGAAGCTATTTTGTGAATAAGGTGTATCCAAACCTCGATATGGAATTTCTTGATACTGATGTTATTGATAAAGCCAAGAGAATGGCAGTAGCAAGAAATAAAAATCATGTCTGGGAAAATATGAGTTATGAGGAACTGCTCCGAAGTGCAAATCTCATTCTGACAGATCCTGAAACAAAGCATGAGGGCATTACATTAGCGGCAATTTTGCTATTTGGAAAAGACAACTCTATTATGTCAGTTCTCCCACAGCATAAAACTGATGCAATATTTAGAGTTGAAAACAAGGATAGGTATGACGATAGAGATGTTGTCATAACAAATCTGATTGATAGCTACGATAGGCTTATTGCGTTTGGACAGAAGCATTTGAATGACTTATTTGTCTTAGACGGAATTGTAAATGTCAATGCAAGGGATAGAATACTTAGAGAAATTGTTTCTAATACATTGGCTCACAGAGATTATTCAAGTGGTTTCCCTGCAAAAATGATTATTGACGATGAGAAGATTATGATTGAAAACAGTAACTTAGCTCATGGCATGGGAGCATTGGATTTACAAAAGTTTGAACCTTTTCCTAAAAATCCGGCTATTTCAAAAGTATTTAGAGAAATAGGACTTGCTGATGAGCTTGGTTCAGGTATGAGAAACACCTATAAATATACAAGGCTATATTCAGGTGTTGATCCTCTGTTTGAGGAGGGAGATATATTTAGAACGATTATTCCTTTGAAGAAAATAGCGACTCAAAAAGTTGGAGGAAGCGGTGTCGCTCAGGATGTCGCTCACAGTGTCGCTCAGGATGTCGCTCACGATAAGATAGCTCTTGCAGAGTTTATAAAAGAAAAAATAAGAGGAAACAACAAGATTACAAGAAAAGCAATTGCAGATGAAGCTGGAGTTAGTGTAAAGACTATAGAAAGAACCATTAAAGAAATGGATAATCTACAATATGTAGGAAGTGGAAGTAATGGTCATTGGGAACTGAATGAATAGCAGTAAGTTGTAGCACACAGAATTTAAAGGTGATTAGAGTAAAATCTAACCGCCTTTTTTGTTTGTAAAAAAAGAAGGAGGTAAACATGCGAATAAATGATTTTCATAACATTTTGGAGCTGATAAAACAAGATGTTCTGCAGAGTGAAGCAGAGTATCTGAAGCTCTTAAAAGTTGTCGGGAACAATCAGAAGTACGATTTTAGAAGTCAGTTAAGTATTTATGATAAAAATCCTGAAGCGACAGCTTGTGCCAAGTTTGACTACTGGAGGGAACGTTTTAATCGAACAGTAATGCGAGGACAGAAAGGGATCCCCATTTTAGAGGACTATGGCACATTCAAAAAAGTGGACTATATTTTTGATATAGGTCAGACAGTTTCAAGAAACAGAGATGTCAACGAAGTAAATCTTTGGAAGTTTGACAAAGAAAATCATCAAGATGTGTTAAAGGAAATGATAAAAAGCGAGGGCTATGAGGAAAGTGAAAGCACACTTGAAAACATCTTTTCTTTAAGCAGACTCTACGGTGATGAAAAAATAGATACCTTAATGAATGAACTTAGAGTAGCGGATGAGGATGGAATATCCTTTACCAAGTTTGTAAGGGACTCGGTAAGCTATGCGGTAGCGTCAAGATTTAAGTTAGATTATTCGATAGATTATGAGCTTTTAAGAGAGAATTTTCAAAGACTTGACAGCATATCTCTAATGAGTCTTGGTGAAAGCGTATCGGATATTAGCGGAAAGATTATTGATGCGACCATTCAAAAAAGCAAAGAACTTGAGCTTCAAAAAGAAGTTTTAAGAGGAAAAGAAGCGAGATATAATAAGATTAAAGAAGAATTAGAGGAAGGAGAAGATAAAAATGTACTTCGACGAGATGATCAGAAAAGAAATGAAAACGAGCGAGTTCTCCGAAATGGAGAGTACGGACGAGATAATAGAGAAAATCAGGGAGAATACGCTAAACAGCTTGGAGGAAGAGACGGACTTCATAAGGAAGTATCCAAATCCGACCTACGCAGTGATGAGGCTGGAGTTTCTTTCACAGAGCGAGGAGCAGAGCCACTTCGAGATGCTTTTAGATCTATACAAGGAGAAGAAACTGACAGGACACCTGATGGACATTCAGAAACAAGCGATAGAATTTATGAGAAGAGAGAAACCGAAACTGATGGCAGCTTGGAAGATAGAGGACGAGAACAATCCGCAGTATGGGGCGATGATTTCAGCTCTCAAAGAAATGACCATCAAGGAAGTAGTGGAAATTTAAAAGAAAATACTAAGGCAGAGATAAGAGAAGCTGATAAAGCTTCTTTTTCTTTACCTGAAAATTCTTATGGACAGATAAGCCTTACTATACCACTAACCGAGAATGATATAGATACCGTTCTTGTTAACGGAGGAAATCACGATGGCGGTAGACTTCCTGTTATTGCTGAGTTTTCCAAAGAAAAAACAGTAGAAGAATTGGGAGAATACCTCAAAGATACCTTTAAAGGAGGAAATGGATTTTACATTGATGAAAAAGAAGTATCTTCCTGGTATTCGGATAAAGGAATTCATTTAGCTTACGGAACATCGGCAAGAGAAGATGATACGCAGGTTTTAAGTTGGAGTGATGCTGCAAAGAGGATAAACGAACTTCTTAATAACGGAGGGTTTGCCACAAATGTAGAGATTTCTGAAGCTCTTGATTATGAAAGAAATCGGATTTCAGAATCTCTATTGTATTTATCTAATGATTTAAGTGAAGAAGGAAAAGAGCAAGGATATTTTGAACTTTTTGAAAGAGGTGGGGGCTTTCCGGAAGAAACAAAAAGACTCTCTGAGGCATTAAAAAATCCTGAATACCTAAAACAAATAATCAAAGAATACAGCAGATTTTTAGCAGGATACAAAGAAAATAGGAATGTACTAAGATTTCACTATCACAAGGTAGATAGCCTTTATCAGAAATTACAAGAACTTGAGCTACCACGAAAGGAATATAGCACCAATTTGGCAGAACTTCCGAAGGTAAAGTCCTTTATTACAGAAGATGAAGTCCTTGAAAGCCTTTCAAGGGGAAGTGGCGTTGATAGAGGAAAAGAACGAATCACCAAGTTTTTTAAAGAAAATCATACGCTTCAAGAAAAAGCGAATTTCCTAAAAGACGAATATGGAATTGGAGGACATTCCCATGCTGTTTCCGGAGCAATGGGAAGTGATGAATGGCACGATGCTAAGGGACTTAAATTACAGAAACATGATTGTAATGATGTGTTTCTTACTTGGACAAGTGTTGCAAAGCATATCGACGAGCTGTTTTCTAAAAATCTTTATCTTGAAGAAAAGGAAACAGAAAACAAGTCAGAGATTGAAGAACCACAATATTATTCCAAAGATGATCCTGAAAACTTAATGACCGATGAAATGCTTGAAAGAGTGCCGGAGCTTTACGCACAGGAGGATGTAGCTTTAGCGGATAAAGAGGTTCATGCTGCATATATCATTCCTTTCCGTTCTAATTGGACTTGGTATATGACGGAATATGATAGAGAAAGTGGCGATGCCTTTGGACTGGTACTTGGGATTGAACCTGAATGGGGATATTTTAATCTTGAGGAGCTGAAAGAACTAAACGCACAAAGGCTTATTTTAGAGGATTTCCCAAAGACCTTTAGAGAGCTGAAAGATACAGAACTTAAAAAGCAGATGGATGAGCAGGAGCTTCAGTCTGTCTTTAACGGAGAACTTAGCTTTGTAGAAGAAGAACTTGAAGCACCTGAAGAAACAGAAGAAGTTAGAAGGGCTGACACAGTTCAAGCTACCTTATTTGATTACCTAAAGGATAGAGAAGAAGTAGAACTCAATGAAAAAGAGGAAAGCCCTTTAGATGATTTGGCAGTTAAAGCAGGTGATACAGTCTATTTTCATCATGAAGAATACAAAGTCAGAGAAATTTCTAAAAATGAAATCACAGGAAGAAATGATCTGTGGCTTGATCCTGTAAGACAAGGCAATCATCAAATTCCGATTGTAGCCTTTACAGATAATGAGGATCTTCTGAAGCATATAAGCCTTAAAAGACCGAACTTTATTGTCGGTGATGAAGTTAAATACAAGGATAAAGACTATACTATCACACGCTTTGATGATATGGGAAACAACCTAAAGACGGTAACAGTTAAAGATAATACAGAATATCTTGGCGGTATGATAACAGGCTCCGATGTCATTCCTTATCGTCTGGAAGGTGACCTTGAGAGGATATTTGAAAATCTGACATATAAACATCCAGAGCAGACTACTGAAGAAGTAGAAATAAAGAAAGCAGAAGCTCATAACTTCAAAATTAAAGAAGAAACGCTACCTGACAAGTTATCTCCAAGTGAGAGATTAAACAATAACCTTGAAGCAATCTCTATGCTGAGTCGCATTGAAAGCGGACAAAGAGAGCTTGACAGTACAGCTCAGGAAGTTTTAGCAAGGTATGTAGGCTGGGGAGGACTTGCTGATGTATTCGATGAAGAAAAAGGCGGACAGTGGAAAGAAGCGAGGAGCTTTCTAAAAGAGAACTTATCTCAGGCAGAATATGAAGCTGCAAGAGAATCTACTTTAACGAGCTTTTATACACCGAAAACAGTGATTGACGGAGTGTATAAGACGCTTTCGGATATGGGATTTAAACAGGGAAACATTTTAGAGCCAAGTATGGGAATAGGGAACTTTATAGGCAATATCCCTGATGAAATGAATAAGTCTAAGTTTTATGGTGTAGAGCTTGACTCTGTAAGCGGTCGAATTGGAAAACTACTATACCCTGAAAGTGATATACAGATTAAGGGGCTTGAAGAAACTTCTTTCTCAAATAACTTCTTTGATGCGATTATCGGCAATGTACCCTTTGGAGAATACAAGGTAAATGACAGGGAGTATAACAAAAATAACTTCCTTATCCATGATTATTTCTTTGCCAAGTCCATTGATAAAGTAAGAAACGGCGGTATTATCGCCTTTATTACATCAAGCGGAACGATGGATAAAAAGGACGAAAGTGTAAGACGCTACCTTGCAGCAAGAGCAGAGTTTTTAGGAGCGATAAGACTTCCGGACGATACCTTTAAGGGCGTAGCAGGAACAGAAGTAACCTCAGATATTATTTTCCTAAAGAAAAGGGACAGTATCAGAGAAAGGGATGAGGACTGGATTCACCTTGCTGAAGATGAAAACGGGCTTTTATATAACAAATACTTTGTTGATCATCCTGAACAGGTGCTTGGTTCTATGGAAGAAATATCCGGAAGATTTGGGAATACAATAGCTTGTCTGCCAAAAGAAAATACAGACTTAAAGGAGCTACTGACAAAAGCAAGCGAAGAAATCTCTAAAAATGCTAATTATGAAGAAATAGAGCTACTTGATGATGAAATTACCTCAATTCCTGCCACAGATGATGTTAAAAACTTTTCATATACCATTATTGATGATGAAGTTTATTACAGAGAAAACTCCCTATTTGTAAAGAAAGAAGTAACGGATAAAAACAAGGAAAAGATTAAGGACTATCTTGAGTTAAATGCTGCCTTAAAGGACGTTATTTACAAACAGAAAGAAGATTTTTCAGATGATGAAGTAAAGAAAGCTCAGGAAAAACTAAATGAAATTTATGACAGCTTTTCTAAGAAACATGGATATGTCAATAACCTTTCTAATACCAGAGCCTTAAAAGAGGACAGCAACTTCCCGCTTGTTTCTTCCATTGAAATCCTTGATGAAGAAGAAAACTTCAAAGCAAAGGGAGATATTTTCTCCAAGCGAACAATCACAAAGGCGAAGGTTATCGACCATGTAGACAATTCCCTTGAAGCTCTTGTTTTATCGGTATCTGAAAAAGGATATGTGGATTTTGAGTATATGGGAAGTCTTACAGATAAAGACAGACCGACTTTGATAGA
Organism: Peptoniphilus hominis (ex Hitch et al. 2025); assembly: GCF_040096015.1. NCBI lineage: Bacteria > Bacillati > Bacillota > Tissierellia > Tissierellales > Peptoniphilaceae > Peptoniphilus > Peptoniphilus hominis (ex Hitch et al. 2025). The sequence goes on from NZ_JBBMFO010000009.1 coordinate 19,947, forward strand.
AGAACTTAGAGGGGAAATCTATCTAAACATCAGAGAAGAACAAAACTTTTATAGACCATTATCTTTTAACCTTGAAGATGGAGATCTACCTTTTGCCTGTGCAAACGGCGGTAATTCATATAAGTACGGCTATGTAACAAAGGATGAGTATCTAAGCGGAAATATCAGGGACAAAATTGCCATAGTAGACAGTTACCTTGCAAAGTTAAGACAAACCGAAAGAGAGTTACCTCATCTTGGCTATGCGGAAGATGGCAAAGAAAAAGAGCTGATAAGCTATGAGATGAACCGTTTGGAATATCAAAAGGCAGAGCTTACAAAAGTTCTTCCAAGGGAGCTTGAAGCAAGTGAAATCAATGTAAGACTCGGAGCTACTTGGATACCGAATAAGGATATTGAAAAATTCATCTTTGAAACGCTGAAAACTCCGGGATATGCCAAATGGGATATTAAGGTTAAATTTTCAAATCTGACAAGTGAATGGAATGTTGAAGGAAAGAGCAGGGACAGAGGAAATGACCTTGCAGAGATGACCTACGGCACCTCAAGGGTAAATGCCTATAAGCTGATTGAAGATGCGCTGAACTTAAAAGAAACAAAGGTATTTGACCAGATTGTAAATCCGGACGGCTCAAAAACTTCTGTACTAAATAAAAAGGAAACGCTTCTTGCAGGGCAGAAACAGGAGCTTCTAAAAGAAGAATTTAAGAACTGGATATTTAACGATCAGGAAAGAAGAAACCGTCTTGTAAAGATATATAACGAGCGTTTTAACTCTATCCGTAACAGAGAATATGACGGCAGCAACCTTTCTTTTGAGGGAATGACCACAGAAATTGATTTAAGACCTCATCAAAGAAATGCCATAGCAAGAAGCCTTTATGGAGGAAATACCTTGCTTGCCCATGTGGTAGGTAGTGGTAAGACCTTTGAAATGGTGGCGTCTGCGATGGAAAGTAAAAGGCTTGGAATGTGCAGTAAGTCCTTGTTTGTTGTCCCCAATCACTTAACAGGTCAAATCGGTCGTGAGTTTATGCAGCTATATCCGTCAGCTAACATTATGGTTGCAGATAAGAAAGACTTTGAGCCGAAAAACAGAAAAAGATTTATCGGAAGAATTGCCACAGGAGAGTATGATGCCGTTGTAATCGGGCATACGCAGTTTGAAAAAATCCCGATGAGTAAGGAATATCAGGGAAAGCATATTCAGGATCAGATTGATGAAATAATAAACTATGTGGAGGAATATAAGCATGACAGAAATCAAAACTTTACGGTAAAGCAGCTTGAAAAGACAAAGAAGAAACTGGAAACAAGGCTTGAAAAGTTAAACGATGATTTTAAGAAAGATGATGTCATAACCTTTGAGGAATTAGGTGTAGATAAGCTCTTTATTGACGAGGCACATAATTACAAAAATCTCTATCTTTACACCAAAATGAGAAATGTAGCAGGTATTGGACAGTCTGAAGCCTTTAAGTCCTCCGATATGTTTATGAAGTGCAGATACATGGATGAAATGACAGGTGGAAAAGGTATTGTCTTTGCCACAGGAACGCCTGTCAGTAATTCGATGACAGAGCTTTATACTATGCAGCGTTATCTTCAGTATGAAAGCCTTAAAAAGAATAATTTGGAGCATTTTGATAGCTGGGCTTCTACCTTTGGTGAAACGCAGTCAGCTTTTGAATTGTCTCCGGAGGGAACAGGGTATAGAGTAAAGACAAGATTTTCCAAGTTCTATAACCTTCCTGAACTAATGTCTATGTTTAAAGAAGTTGCGGATATTCAGACAGCAGATATGCTAAATCTTCCAACACCTGAAGCACACTATGAAGTTATTAAAACTTTGCCAAGTGAGGAACAGAAGGAAATCCTAAAGAGCTTATCGGAAAGAGCTGATGATGTAAGAAACAGGGCAGTAGAGCCTGACGAAGATAATATGCTGAAGATTACTAATGACGGCAAGAAACTCGCCTTAGATCAGCGTTTAATCAATCCACTACTTCCGGATAATCCTGACAGCAAGGTCAATGTGTGCGTGAAAAATGTTTTTGCCATTTGGGATAAGACAAAAGAAAATAAGTCCACACAGCTTCTTTTCTCCGATATGTCAACTCCAAAAGGAGATGGAGAGTTTAATATTTATGATGATATTAGAGAAAAACTTGTGGCAATGGGAATACCGAAAGAAGAAATAGCCTTTATCCATGAAGCAAATTCTGATAAGCAAAAGGATGAACTCTTTGCAAAGGTAAGAAAAGGTGAGATTCGTATTTTGATGGGTTCGACTCAGAAAATGGGAGCCGGAACTAATGTGCAAAACAAGCTGATTGCACTTCATGATTTAGATGTCCCATGGCGTCCTGCCGACCTTGAGCAGAGAGCTGGAAGAATTGTAAGACAGGGAAATGAAAACAAAGAAGTCAGCATATACAGATATGTAACGGAGAATACCTTTGATGCGTACCTTTGGCAGACTATCGAGAATAAACAGAAGTTCATTTCTCAGATTATGACAAGTAAAACACCTGTAAGAGTTGCAGAAGATGTGGACGAAAGCTCCCTTAACTATGCAGAGATTAAAGCCCTTGCTACAGGTGATCCGAAAATCAAGGAAAAAATGGATCTGGATAATGAGGTTACAAAACTTAAAATGCTTGAAGCGAACTACAAGTCCAATCGTTATAGATTAGAGGATAAGGTAGCTAAAAATTATCCGGAAGAAATTTCAAGAACAGAAAAACTCATTGAGGCTGTAAAGAAAGATATTAAAGATGTAGAAGCAAAAGCTGAAGGAGAGGAAAAGTTTACTTCTATTACTATCGGTGGTGAGAAGATATTAGATAAAAAGTTAGCCGGAGAAAAGTTGCTTGAAGCTATTTCTAAAGTGAAAATCAATGAAAGCAAGGTTATCGGTAAGTATAGAAACATGGACTTAGAGGTAAGCTACAACTTCTTCACCAATGAGCATAACTTCAGCTTAAACGGTGCTGCAAAGCATTCAGGAGAGCTTGGAACGAGTGCGGACGGTAATATTACAAGACTGGATAATGCTCTTGAGAAAATGCCTGAGAAATTAAAGAGGCTTGAAGAAAAGCTCATTGGGACAAAAGAACAGCTTGAAAATGCCAAAGAGGAATTACAAAAGCCTTTTGAAAAAGCTGATGAACTAAAGGATAAGGTGCTTCGCTTGGCAGAACTGAATAAGCTCCTTGATATGGGGGATGTGGAAGAAAAGAGAAATGACAATCCCCTTGTAGAAGATGTAAAACGAGCCATCATTGACTTCTGCAACAGAGAGTATGAAGAAAATCATAGTTATGATGAGTTTGATACTCTATATCCTGACCTAAAGCACATCGGCATCGCCTATACCAATACACCTGACGAAAGACACAGCATCCAATATGAGCTTAACTTAGAGGATAAGAGATGGACACAGTATATTGAAGATATACCGATTAAAACGGAGAGTTTTGATTATGAAAACAAAGGAGAAAACGAAGCTCTACGAAATATGAAAAATGAGATTGAGCTGTCTTCTTTTAGTGATTTGGTCTATGTCGATTCGGAAGATTTAAGGGTGGCACTTGGACTTGAAATTGATGATGAAGGTAACTTCTATGATCCACTTTCTAAAGACCTTGATAATGATGGAATTGCTGACAGATATGACAATGACTTTAAGGACAGCGATTATTTTGAGTCAACCTATGATGTTGAAGATAATCTGCATACCAAAGAGGAAGCTACACAGAAAACAGAGGATAAGCCGTCTATTTTAGGACAAATTAGAGCCTATCAGGAAGAAAGTAAAACAGAAGAAAAACAAACTGCAAAAGAACAGGAATATGTACGATAAGGGAGGGAAACCTCCCTTTTACCATGAAAGGAGAAAAAACATGGATTACAAAACAATTAGAAATCAGATAGAAGATATGGTAAATGATAATCACAAGGACTTTGTTAAGGCGGTTATCAGCATGGAAAAAGGTATCAACGATGAAAGTGCTTTGGATAAGCTCTATGAGGCTTATATGGACAATGACACCGTTAATTTACTGCATGAGGAATTTGATTACATGATTGAAGATTTAAGAGAACAGGGGCAGATTAAAGATCTTCCTTATGTTCAAGAGGAGAAAGATAATCTTGTCAATATCGTTGGAAATGTTGTAGGAAAGATCGATGTAGTTGAAAGGGAAAATAAGAACGGCGAAGCCTTTCAGGTAGTAAATTTCTCTGTGGCATCTAAAGATGATGAGGGGAATAAGGTATATCATAATTGCTCCGCATACGGAGAAAAGGGTGATATTCCAAAAGACTTTAAGCAGGGAGATTTTGTAAAACTCTTTGGACAGATCAGAACTTCCGTTGACGATAACGGCAAGGAACATACTAACATCAGGATACTTTCTTCAAAGCTCTTAAAGGCAAAAGAACAGATGAAAGGTCGAGATGAAAAGAAAGAGTCTGTGCTTGGAGCCATTAAAAAATATCAGGCTGAAGATAAGGAAAAGCCTAAAGAAAAGAAAGAAACATCAAAAGAAGCTGAGAGATAAATTTATGGTCGGTGTGGTCTTAGGACTGCACCGGCTCTTTTTTTAGTTGAGGAATTATGTTATAATACATGAAGTATAAATTCAATAATATGAATATAAAGGGTGCAAAAATGAAAGTGAACTATAATGGGTTATGGAAGCTATTGATAGACAAGAACATGAATAAAAAAAACTTAAAGGAAAAGCTTGGTATTGCCCCTGCAACCATAGCAAAAATGGGTAAAGGAGAATTTGTTAGTATGGAAATTCTTTATAGAATTTGTGTTGCTCTCAATACCGATTTTGGAGAGCTAATCTCAGTAAGCAGATCTATTACTGACGATGAGCAATAGCATATATTTCTATGAAGATTTCTTACATCATCCGTAAGTGTTATTTTAGTTCGCCACAGACTAAAATTAGATTAACAAATTATGGAGGTGTTATCTATGGAAATAATTTTAAAAGTAGAATCATTAAAAAAATATTATGGAAAAGATCCTAACATAACAAAGGCACTAAATGGTATATCCTTTCAGGTTATGAAAGGTGAATTCTTGGGGATTATGGGTAGCAGTGGTTCAGGAAAAACTACACTGCTTAATTGCCTTGCGACCATAATCAAACCGACTGATGGTTTAATTCAAATGCAAAATCAGGATTTAAGTAAATTGAAAGGAAACAGCTTAGCTGATTATAGAGGTAAAATGATTGGCTATCTATTTCAAAACTTTGAACTTTTAGATAATCTGACGGCAAAAGAAAATATATTACTGCCGCTATCTTTGCATAATGTGGATGAAAAAGAAAGTAAAAGAAGATTGGAATTGCTTGCAGGATATTTTGATATTTCTGAACTTCTTAACAAATTTCCCACGCAGATGTCAGGTGGTCAAAGACAGAGGGTGGCTGCTGCAAGGGCTTTGATTTTAGATCCTAAGATTGTCTTTGCAGACGAACCGACAGGTGCATTGGATTCAAAAAATGCAAATATTCTAATGCAAAAGTTATCAGCTATGAATGAAATAGAGGAAACAACAATTCTTATGGTTACTCATGATTCAGTAGCAGCAAGTTTCTGTAACAGGATTTTATTTATTCAGGACGGAAAGCTATTCCACGAAATAAGACGAGATTATCCAAGAGAAACTCAAGAAGATTTTTACCAAAGAATATTGAAGGTCATGTCAACACTTTCCGGAGGTGATCTTAATGTTTTCTAAATTGGTTGCAAGAAATAGTAAGAGAGATAGAAAAAACAACGGATTATATTTCGGCTCAATGATTATATCAATTATTGCTTTTTACATCATTCTTTCGTTATCACATCAGGATGTTATGATTTTTTTGCAGAAAATGGAGAGTGATGCGGTAAGCAGACTTTTTACAATCATTCCGATTTTTTATATATCAACTCTGATAATACTGTTCTTTTTAGTATATTTTGCAAGTAGCATGCAGATGGAAAGAAGAAAGCATGAATTTGGTGTTTATCTCACATTAGGAATGCGTAGACAACATCTATTTTCTATGCTCATGCTTGAGGACTTTAGAAACAATATAATCGCTCTTGGAATCGGGCTTCCTATTGCAATAATGATTTCGGAACTAATCAGTCTTGTAACAGCAAAAATAGTTGGACTTGGCATTATTGGTCATAGATTCTCGCTGTCATTTATGGCAATATTGTTTACTATTGTCGGATTTATGATTGTAAAATTTATTGCTTTTATAATTTTAAGTACAAGAATAGCAAACAAGGAAATTGGAGGGCTTCTTTTATATTCCCCTTCTGGAGTTAAAAGAATGCTGCCAAAAGGAATTTATTTAGTTGGTTCTATTATAGGTATTATGTTTCTTGTCAAAGCGTATCATTATGGAATAAGTGGTGAAGCGTGGGACAGCACAAGAAATATGGGAATCACAGTTTTGCTCGGTACTTTGGGTACGATTTTACTATTCTTTGGAATACGCTTATTTATAGGTGCTTTGGTAAGCTTAGGAGGTAAACGCAAACTTCGTGCTTATAATTTTAGGCAGATTCAGGAATTAGTCATCCAGCGTTCCACTGTACTTGCAATTTGTTCTCTTTTGATTTTTTCTGCGTTATGTTTGTTTGGAGCAGGTGTTGCAATTTCAAGCAATAGTTCAAATAATCAAGCACATATTTTGGATTATACATTTAAGGATAATGATCTTGCTGCAGATGAAAATATTGATGTGAATAAAGTAGTAAAAAAACTTAAAGATGCAGGTCTGGAATCTCAATTTGAAAAAATAATTGAAATTAAGATAGGAAATCCAAAAGCGGATGGGGAAGTATCATTTGAGAATATTGTAAATATCCTAAAAAACTTGAAAGATAGCAAAAACAAAGAGATTTTGATTCATAACTTGGAGCAATATGATGATTGTGAGTTGATTTCCCTTTCCGGATATAATGAATTAAGAAAGGCTGCAAAATTAAAACCCATTGAATTAAAAGATAATGAAGCTGCTTTATACATGGGGCAAGAATTTTTAATTGATTCGGATTTAATGAATGCTGTTGTTCAGGCAAATCCGCACATAAAAATTATGGGGAAAACTTTTAAAATCACCGAAGATGTGCAGTCTTTACCAATCGTAACTGATCGTGAGATTACAATTGCAGTAGCAATGGTGGTTTCAGACGATGTTTTTGCAGAATACACAGACGGTACACACTCAAATTATGTCAGTGGAATTTTAGCTCCGAATATTGTTGAAGAAAAAGGATTGATGCAGGCTATTTCTGCTACAAACGAAAAACTGGACAAGGCTTCCATTGAATATGAAAGCTATATACAAAATATGGGCAGACAGCTATTCTTTGTTATATCAGCAAGTTATATCACCATTTATCTTGCAGTTATTTTCCTTGTGGTTGCGAATACTATAATTGGTGTACAGTTCTTGATGGGACAAAGAAAATCACATAGACGATACCAAACTTTGATTCATCTTGGTGCTACTTATGAAACACTTTGCAAATCATCGGGGAAACAAATCAACTGGTATTTCGGCTTACCAATAGTCATTGCACTTATAAACAGTTTCTTTGGAGTTCGCTCGCTGTTTACGGGTATCTTGCCATCAAGTGTAAAGGCAAATATATCACAAGTATTTATTATAGCGATTTTCATGATACTTTTGTTAGGTATATTTGAGGTTATATATATGGGAGTTGTAAAGAGAAATAGCAATAAATATTTGCTGTCTTTAATGGAACCCAAAAGAGAAGAATAAAATCATAAAAACTATGGAAAGGAGGGACTGATATGAAGCACATTTTAGTAATTGAAGATGAGCCGTTGATTAGAGATGAGATTGTAATTCTGTTAGAAAAAGCTGGATATCAAGTTGGTAAAATAACTGATTTTAAAGAAACCACTAAACAGGTGCAGAGATATGAAACAGATTTAATTATATTAGATTTAAATTTACCGGGAGAAACTGGATTTCAAATTTGTAAAAACTTAAAAACTAAAAGCTCTATACCCATATTAGTCCTTACTTCCCGTGAGCAGTTAAAAGATGAAATTTACGCTTTAAAGTTAGGAGCAGACGAATATTTGACAAAGCCTTTCAGAAAAGAAAGGCTTTTGGCACGCATAGAAAATCTATTAAAACGCTATGAAGGAAGAAATAATCTACTCGAAAAAGATAATTTTTTGCTGGATAGAAATACATACACACTTTATATTGATGGGAATTCTATCCTGCTTCCTCAAAATCAAGGAAAGCTATTAGAAGCTCTGTTGACAACGGACGACAATGTGGTAACAAAAGAAGATCTTAGCATGAAGCTCTGGAATACCACTGAATTTATTGACGAAAATGCTTTGCAAGTAAATATTACAAGATTAAAAAAAGTGATGAAAGAAGTGGGCATTGCTTTTCAAGTTAAGTCTGTAAGGGGGATAGGATATAAATTGGAAAGGGTGGTGAACAATGAAGAATAAATTAAAATATTTGGACGCATATTTACCTTGGTTATTTATTCTTTTAGGGTTTGATATGTTCACTGTAATCTTGCTTTGGCTTTCAGATATAAGAATATTTCAGGCGCTTTCAGTCCTTTTGATTTTAACCACGATAGTATTATTTTCAATCTTATCAACTGTACTTGTAGGAAAAGAAATAAAAAAGATAAATGGGTATAAGGTATTTTTATCTTATCCTGAAAAAAACACTGAACTTGAATTGTTGCGACTATGCAGTGAATCGGAAAAAGAATGTATTAAGGAAATGGCATCTGCTTTTTATGAAAAACAGATGGATATAGAAAGGGGAAAATCTTTATTATCAGAATATGAAGAATATGTTGAGATGTGGGCTCATGAAATTAAATTGCCTCTTTCTCTTCTTTCTCTTGTTCTGGATAATCAAAATGAGAACTTACCTAAAGATGTTGCTTTTAAATTAGATTATGTAAGAAATCAAATTCAAAGCAATGTATCTCAAATTTTGTTTTATCACAGAATAAAAAGTGATAAAAAAGATTTCCTCTTTGAAGATGTTGATCTACAAGAAAGTATATGCGATGTTTTAGAGAGCTTTAAACCCTTATTGGAAGAAAAGAATTTTAAAGTTGAACTAAATTGCATTCACGGAATATCTTATACAGATCGTCGTAGCTTTGAATTCATCATTTCTCAACTCATTTCTAATGCAGCAAAATATAGCACAGAAAATCCTGAACTAAATATTTCAATGAAAAAATGTGATGAAAAGAATGTTATTGTTATTAGAGATAATGGATGTGGAGTTAAGGCTTGCGACTTGCCTCATTTATTTGAAAAAGGATTTACTGGAGATTCCGGGAATACAAGGAAGAAATCAACAGGAATGGGATTATATCTTGTAAAACAGTTAGCGGATGCTTTAAAAATAGATGTTGAAGTAAGAAGCGACTGGACAAAAGGTTTTGAGATTAATCTTTATCTTTAGAATTTTTTAAATAAAAAATAGGAGATAAAGATTATCTCTCCATCTCCTTATCCATATAAATTCCATAGTTCTTTCGTATTTGATAAAGCTCGTCCATAGTGGATTTTGAGGAAGAATACTCTTGCATAAGGGTGTTCTTTTTTTCTTGTAATTTATCAAGCTCAGCTAAAATATCCTTTGAATTTGGGAGCTTGGAATAGGATTTTTTAAGCTCTGAGAGAGCATTTTCATATAGGGTAATCTGAGATTTGTACTCTTCAAAAAATGCCTTGTCAGACGGATTAGCAGTATATTCCTTGTAGCACGCTCTGTATTTTTTAACGGTATGAACTTGCTCCATAGTAGTGGAAAGCTTCTGCATTTCCTTATCAATAGCCTTGATTTTCTCTTGTATATTTTGCCTTTCATCGGCTGTTTTTTGAATATACTCGTCAAGCTGTTTAACGGATTTAATGCCATGTTCTCTGATATAAATAACAGACTCAGCCATTGTATGAAGGTTATGTTTGGTTGCCCAATATTCGTAGCCTTTGCTCTCTTTCACTTTGGCATTGGTATTCATATTGATGACATTTCCTATTCGTTTTTTGACAGCAGGATCCTTAATAGCACTCCTTTCTGTAATACGCTCTTTTAATCTTTCTTCGGTATAATCTTCGCCAATCGTCTTAGACCTTGTAAATCTCTGCTTATCTTTTGGCTTAAAAGCAATGTGCTTACCGTATTTGATTTCATAGCCAAGATCAGCCATCTTCTTTAAAAATTCGTCCCAGTCCTTTGACTGTTTTATTATTCTATCAATGTCAAATTGAAGTTTACTTTTCCAAGAAGTGCCATGCTTTGCCTGTTCGTTTTCATACCAAGATTTACCGTTAATCTTATATTTTTTCTTATAGCTTTCGTAAAACTCGTCAATGACAGATAGGCTATTTTCTTTGCAGAGTTTATCACTCTGATAACGGATTTGGTGGTAGCTTTTCTTGTTAGACTGGTAGCACCTACCTGTTACCATATTTACATTATTGAAGATGATGTGATTGTGGATATGCCCCTTATCTACGTGAGTAGATAAGACAAATTCGTACTCATCTTTGAGTATCTTTTTACACAGCTCCATACCAATCTGGTGAGCCAATTCAGGACTTGTTTCTCCCGGTAAAAATGATTGAATGAGATGTCTTGCAAGAACGGTTCCTTTTGTTCCTGCGTCATTTCGTGTCCTTAAAAACTGAGTGTGAGCAGTTGATTCGTGGCATTTATGAGTGCTTACTAAAAGCTGCTCATCTGTTTTATCTCCATTTACAATGTAGTCGATAGCAAGATTAAGAGTCGATTTTATTGGGTGTATTTTTGTAATAGCCATTATTATTCACCTCCCGTTTCAGATGTTCTTTTCAGAAGTAGTGAATGAATTTGCCACAGCTCTTTTGAGAAATGTTCAATCTCTTTTCTTATATCACTGATGTCCTCTTTGTAGATTACACCTGTCGAATTTACTCGTTTTGCAATCTGGTTTATGTTATTTGTTGCATTCGAAAGTAGCCATTGTAGGTTTCTAAATGGTTCTAAATCTACAACATAAATCTCTTTTTCTAATACACATTTCCTAAGAAAGTGGGACATAGTTTTGCAGTTTGTAAGTTTCATTTTCTTTTCAAAAACCTCCTTTTCTTCATCTGTTAAATATATTTTTAGTTGATTATTTCTTTTTCTATTATCCATAGTATATCTCCTTATAATAAATTATTGGGGTCTTAGGGTTCTCCCTAACAAGGTAAAATTGATAAAAAAAGAAGCAGTCCATAAAGGTTCTGCTTCATCAATTTTTCGTAAGTGGGTACTCACTTACTGTGCTTGCTATTAAAGTTATAAGCGTTAAGCGTGTTATTTATATTAAATCAATTATACCATACTCAGAATATAATTTCAGGGCACTATTGACAAAAGTATAAGAAAATGATATTCTATATTAATAGAACGAGTGTCGGTCAATAGGTGGTGAGGTTTTGGCAAAGAGAAATGTAAAAGATCCAGAAGAAAGAAAACAGGAGCTTATAAATATAGCGTCCAGACTTTTTGAAAAGTATGGGTATGAAAAAGTTTCTGTGCGAGATATTCTCGCAGAAGTTAACGGTGCACCTGGAATGTTTTATTATTACTTCAAATCAAAAGAAGATATTTTTTTGGCGTGTATGGAAACATATTTTGAAGAAAAACTAAAAAATAAGTTGGATATACTTCAAAATAAGGAAATGGATTACGAAGAAAGAATAAAAATTGTAAGAGAACTTATAGTAAAAGATATCGGTCAATTTACAACAAGATATAATTTTTCGAAAGAGAATTCAATTACAGATAACTCTTACAGGCTATGGGAATTAATTCATTACATTGGAAAATTTATAGATGTCTATTCAGAGTTTATAATTGAAGGAATTGAAAATAAAAAAATAGAAAATAATATGGGAATAAACAGAGAAAATGTGAGAAGTTTTGCAGCTTTTATTTTATACGGAGCTGTTGGAACAATATATAATGACTATATTATTAAGGGAGAAAACAAAACAAATTCAAGTGAAGCCTTTGGAATAATAAGCGAACTATTTCAAAGACCTCAGTAGAGAAAAATAAAATATAAGTATTTTACAAGGGAAACATCAATGGTGTTTTCCTTGTATTAGTTTTAAGGCAAATGAACGAACTCGTTCGGTAAGGAGGTATGTTTTAGATGAAAAAGAAGAAATCTATCAAAGATATTATTTCCTACAGTGAAATAAAAAAAGGACAACTTGTAGGAGGAATATTATTTGTTAGTCTTGGGATGCTATTAAGTATTTGTCCAATTTTGGTGATATACAAAGTCATAAAATCTCTATTTTTATATGGAAAATTAGAACAAAGTAAAATACAGTTCTGTATCTATGGACTTGCAGCAGTGGTATTGTCATATTGCTTAACTTACATTGGCAGTATTTTATGCCATAAGTTTTCTTATGTTTTAATAGCTAACTTAAAAAAGAAGATATTATTTCATATTGGGAATCTTCCTTTAGGATTTTTTACCGGAGACAACAAGTCAAAAATAAGGCAAGTATTAGGATCGGACATGAATCAAATTGAGGGTTATTTTTCTCATCAATTACCAAATCTAATTTCAACTTTAGCACTAATTTTAGCAATGATAATTGTTATGTTAAAGATAAATTTAATATTAGGTCTTACGACTTTGTTAATTATATTTGTTGGTTTAGGAATTCAGATTGCAATCATGGCAAAGATTATAAAGTCGGGTGGACTTGAGAAGAACTTTGCGATTTTGGATCAAATTAATTCAGCAACTACTGAATACGTTAAAGGTATGCCGGAAGTGAAAATATTTGGAACAGGAGCAAAATCATTTAAAACTTTTTCAAAGTCAGTAGGAGAATATAGAGACTTTACAAGTTCGATGACATCAATGATAAGACCGGGATTTGTTTCATTTAGAATGTTTATTTTATCTGTTGCTACATTCATAGTTCCAGTAGGAATACTTTTAATGTCACGAAATAATAACTTGGATTTTGCTACAGTATTTATTTTCTATTTGATTCTTGCACCTGCCATTAGCGTACCTGCATTAAAACTTAGAGATTTTGCAGAAGGAATGAATTTACTAAATGAAGTTGTTTTGAGAATCTACGAAATTATAGATCAAAAAGAATTGGCAATTGAAAATAGCGAGGAAGAGATAAAAGGTCATGATCTTGAATTCGAGAATGTAAGCTTTTCTTATGGAGATGAAGAGGTTTTAAAGAATATAAGCTTCTGCGCCAAACAAGGAGAAGTTACAGCATTAGTTGGCTATTCGGGAGCAGGTAAATCTACCGTTGGAACGTTAATACCCAGATTTTATGATCCTTCAGAAGGCTCTATTAAAATTGGTGGAGTTAATATAAAAAATATTCCGATAAACGCCTTAATGGACAAGATAGCATTTGTTTTTCAAGACAGTGATCTTATTACAGATACAGTCTTCAATAATATTGCTATGGCAAAGACAGGTTCTACAAAAGAAGATGTCATAAAAGCATGTAAAAAAGCAAGATGTCATGATTTTATTGAAAAACTTCCTGATGGGTATGACACTGTTTTGGGTAAAGAGACTTATTTATCCGGCGGAGAGAAACAACGTATTGCAGTAGCAAGAGCAATTTTAAAGGACGCACCAATATTAGTATTAGACGAGGCAACAAGTTTTGCAGACTCTGAAAATGAATATCTTATGCAGGAAGCTTTGTCTGAATTGGTTAAAGATAAGACGGTTATCATGATTGCTCATAGGTTAAATACAATAGAATATGCAAATCAAATCTTAGTAATATCTGATGGAAAAATTGCAGAAAGAGGCAAGCATGAAGATTTAATCCTTGCAGATGGAATATATAAGAGACTATTTGATATTTATAAGAAGACAAATATTTGGCAAATGGATATAGAAGGGAGTGAGAATGAATGATAAGAAATATTACTTTAGGAAAAATGAATAATATAAGAAAATCAATTATATTAAATGTTTTGGCATCTATTTCCAACCTTATACCATTTATTGCTTTGGCGAAAATTGTAGAAACACTATTTTTAAATAGAGGTGCAGATAGTATAGATACGAGCTTTTTATGGAAGTATTTTGGGATAATGGCAGTATTTTTCTTAATAACATTCTTATTGGAAAATTTAGCCACAAAATATACCTATGAACTTGGATACAAGACAAGTGCAGATGGAAGAATAGAGCTTGCAGACCACATAAGAAAACTGCCGATAGGTTATATTTCAGGAAAAAGTTCAGCAGAGATCTTAGATACATTAATGAATGATTTTTTCAAAGTTGAAACGGCAGTAACGCATCAATTACCTCAATTTTTCAGTGGCATATGTGTAGCGGTTCTTTGCTCGATATTATTTTTGATAATTAATGTAAAAATGGGAATAGCAACACTTATTGGATTGCCGATTTCTGTTCTACTTCTTACACTCATGCAAAACTTTCAGAAAAAAATTTATTTGAAAACAAAGAAAATGAGGATAAAAGAGGAAGAAGATATAAACGAATATTTGGATTCTATTAAGACTCTAAAAGCTTATAACAGCTTAGATGATACATTAACAAAGCTTGAAGAAGATATAGATAACTCAAGAAATGCAAATATTAAGAGTGAGAAAGGGGTTGGTTCATTAACTACTATAGCAAGTATGATTTTAAGAATAGGACTTCCTTTGATGAGTTTAGTTGGTTCCTATTTATTTATAAATGGATCTTTGGAAATTGATACATTTTTAATGTTCTTATTTGTAGGCACAAGGATTTTTGATCCCTTGGAGCTTGCACTTGTAAATTATACAGGTCTACAAATGGCATCAGTTTCAGGAGAGAGAATCATTAACTTACTTAACGCTAAACCTATGTCAGGAAATTCCGATGTAAACGAAAGCAACAAAATTGAAATCCACGATGTTTCATTTTCTTACAAGGAATCTAAGGTTATCGATAATGTTTCATTAGACATTAATGAAAATGAATTAACTGCTTTTGTTGGTTACTCTGGCTCTGGAAAATCTACACTAATTAAATTAATTTCCAGATTTTATGATCCTAATGAAGGGATAATTAAAATTGGTGGAGTAGATTTGCTAACAGCCGACCCTGATAAATTAATGGATAAATTTTCTGTTGTTTTTCAGGATGTGTATCTTTTTAAAGACACAATTTATAACAATATAAAATTTGGAAATGAAGATGCAAGTAAAGATGAAATCATGAATGCTGCAAAAATGGCAGGAGCTTATGACTTTATAGTCAAAAAAGATGATGGATTTGACACTATGATTGGACAAGGAGGAGCGACTCTGTCTGGAGGTGAGAAACAAAGAATATCAATAGCGAGAGCAATATTAAAAAATGCACCAATAATACTACTTGATGAAGCAACATCTTCACTTGATCCTGAAAATGAACTTATTATACAGGAAGCAATATCAAATTTAATTAAAAATAAAACAGTTGTGGTTGTAGCTCATAAATTAAGGAGCGTAATGGGAGCTGATAAAATTGTTGTTTTAAACAAAGGAAAGGTAGAGGAAGTTGGGAAGCATGAAGAACTTATAAAAAATGAAGGACTATATAAAGACTTATGGAATTATCAAGAAAAGTCTAAAGAATGGAAGATTGTACAGTAACAATCAATTTTAAAGGAGGAAACTTATGAAAACACAAAAGAAATCATCAAAAAATGCAGTTACAGCTGGTGTTTTAATTGCACTTTACTTTGTAACATATGCAGTTATTGGGGTAATATCTATGCCTGTCCCTGTTTTGTTTTTACTAATGCCTATGCTTGTAGCACTACTTGCTGCACCAACCTATCATATGCTTCTTGCAAAGACAAAGTCAGCCACTGCTATTGTAATCGCAGCTATCTTACCAAGTATTTTATTAGTTGCAACTGGACATATTCCAATTGCACCATTAGTGGCAGTGCCTGCCGGAATAATTGCTATGTTCATAGCAAAAGGTGGGAATTATACAGACTTTAAGAAAAATACAATTAGTCATATGTTTTTTTCTCTAAACTTATTTGGAGGATTTTTACCAATTTGGGTTATGAGAGAAGCATTTTTTGAAAGTGTAATAAAAGGTGGCTTAGATCAAAGCTTTTGTAACACAGTAAGGGCATGGACACCAATATGGATGTTACCAGTTATGATTATAGGAACATTTATATTCTCTTTGATTGGTTCTTATTTTACAAAGAAAATACTAAATAAAAAGTTGGAATCCGCAGGAGTTTTATAATGGAAAATTCAAAGTTTGTTCTGGGGTCAAAATATGACCTCAGAACAAAACTTATCTTACTTATAGGTGCGAATATTTTAATTTTTTTAGGGTTTGATTGGATCTATCAAAGCCTTATTACATTATTTTTCCTTGTCATTATTATTAGCGATGGTTATAAAAAATCCACTATAAGGTATATTTTATTTTTTGTAATAAGTGTAGTATTGGAAAAATCTTTAGCCTATTTTAGTATGAATTTTCTTTTGAATTTAATTTTATTTATCTTGGCAATTGGAAGAAAATTTCTGCCATGTATTATCGTGGGTAAATGGATTTTAAATTCAACATCTGTTTCCAGTGCAGTGGCAACTTTACAAAAATTAAAACTTTCAAAAGACTCGCTCATAATGATTTCTGTAATATTTAGATGTTTGCCTACTATTAAAGACGAATGGAGTCATATAAATATGGCGATGAAAACTCGAGGAATTAATTTTAACTTAATCAATTTAACAAGAAGACCAACATTAATTATGGAATATTTTTTTGTGCCATTGTTCGTAAGTGTGATAGAAATTGGGGATGAGCTCTCTCAATCAGCCATTATAAGGGGACTCGATGCTCCTGTTAACAAAACAAGTAGACACCTAATTAAGTTTAGAAAAAATGATATTGGTGTTCTAATTCTTATGATTTTAATTTTATCAATAGTAATATTTATGAAAGTATCAGGGTGGGACTTATGATTGAAATTAGAGAATTAAGTTTTAAGTATAAGGGAGGATCTGATTACTCATTAAAAGATATAAATTTGAAAATCAAAAAAGGGGAATGCATTCTTCTGTGTGGTAGGAGCGGTTGCGGGGACAGTGATATAATGATGACAGATACAATAAATCCATTAAAATCAAAGTTTAAAGCTTCCACAAAACTTTTAAACAAGACGATTTAGGATTAAGTCTGTCATCTTTTTTATTAAATTAACAAAAAAGAAAAGAAAACATAAGTAATAAGGATTGAAGATAATATGATAATATTTAGAGTTTTTTTCAAAATCATATTGTTTCCTATTAGTATAGCGTTAAGTATCATCACTCTATTTTTAACGTTTGTATTAGGACTTAGTACAATATTTTTTAAACTGATTTCATTTATCGCTATTATGGGATTTTTGGGATCTGTTTATCATGGAGAAAAAGCACTTGCTATAGAGGCAATTATACTAGCATATCTTTTTAGTCCTTATGGTTTACCAGTGCTAGGATATTTTATTATAGAAGGGATAGAAGAGGTGAATGAAAGAATAAAAACAATTTAAATATAAAAATAAATAGATTAAAACGATTAAAAAGAGATAGCAAAATCAAAGCTATCTCTTTTTATATGAAAAGAAAGGGGGGTTATGATGAAAGAAATAGTTAAATTTGAATATTATTATGGCAATGAAGCGGAACAATATTCATTTTTTAGGATTCCCAAAACTTTATTTACCGACTTAAATTTTAAAAAACTATCCGTAGAAGCAAAAATTCTTTATGGAATTCTACTCGATAGAATGAGCCTGTCAATTAAGAATAAATGGTTAGATGAAGAAAACAAGGTATACATCATCTATACCATAGAAGAAATTATGGAAGTATTAAATTGGGGGAGAAATAAATCGGTCAAAGTAATGAAAGAAATTGAAGAGATAGGATTATTAGAAAAAAAGAGGTTAGGACTTGGAAAGCCAAATTTACTTTATGTAAAGAACTTTATTTACACAGAAAATAATAAAACTACAGAAGTTTCAAAAGCAAACCTCAAGAAGTTTAAAAAACAAACTTCAGGAAGTTTAGAAAACAAACCTCAAGAAGTTTCAAAAGAGGACTCTAATAATACTAATATTAATAATACTGAAACTAATAATACTGATTTTAATAATACCACCCCCATATCCCCCTTAGAAAAGCTAGGAGAAAAATCAAAAAAGACTTTGGAGGAGGAAGAATTAAAAGAAACTATAAAAAAGAATATATCTTATGAAACCTTTGAAAAAGTAAGAATAGAAGAAAAGAAGCAAGTAGATGTAATGATAAATGTACTTGTAAAAGCCTTAACTAGCTTTACAAAAATTAAAATAGGAGGGAGGCATATATCCAATGAAAATTTTAAAGAAAAATTTCTAAGTCTTAACTATAAACACATAGACTATGTTTTGAAATACCTAAGAGAAAATGCTCCAAAGGATATTAGAAACATTAATGCCTATCTACTGACTCTATTATACAATGCAGATGAAAATATTAGAAACATAGAAGTCATAAAGAGGGAAAATCAGAAAAAAGAAAACTATGACTATAGTAACGATGAGGATATCTGGAGAGAAATTTTAAATACTTGATAGGAGATGAGTATATGGAATTAATAAAAGAAATCCTAGAACAGAAAATAAAAAATGCAGAAACAAATAGTCCATCAAATGATGAAGAAAATAGGAGTTATATAGATCAAGAAACAGGACTAAAATATTGTGCAAAATGTAAAACACCAATTGAAAAAGAAATAGACTTCTTTGGAGAAATAAAAAAAGTTGGTATTTTATGTCAATGTAAAAAAGAAAGACAAAAACTAGAGGAAGAAAAAAGAAAAGAAAATAAAAGGCTTTTAAAAATTGAACACTTAAAAAAAGAGTGTTTTTCTGATCCTATCTTATTAAATTGGAATTTTAAAAATATGGACAAAGATAGTGAGCATGAAAAAGTAGCAAAAAACTATGTGGAAAAATTTGATGAAATATATGAAAATAATATAGGGTTAATTCTCACAGGGAATGTGGGATGTGGAAAAACATATCTTGCAAGTGCTATAGCCAATGCTTTACTAGAAAAAGAAATATCAGTCAAAATGACAAATTTTTCAGTAATTTTAAATGATATGACTAACTTTGAGATTGATAAAAGTAAGTATATAGATAACCTAAATCATAAGAAACTATTAATTATTGATGATTTTGGAATGGAAAGAGATACAGATTTTGCAGCTGAGCATATCTTTAACATAATAGATAGTAGATATAGAAGTGGGAAACCTCTAATTATAACAACAAACTTAAATATATCAGCTTTAACTAATCCTGAAACTATAAAGGATAAAAGAATTTACTCAAGGATACTTGAAATATGCAGTCCCATTATATTTACAGGAGAAAATAGAAGAATAGAAAAAATGAAGGAGAAATCAAAATTAGCCTATGAAATATTAAAAAAAGAATGAAAGTAGGTGAGTGAATGCAAAATGATGATATAAATAGCAGAACAATAGCCATAGTAAAAAAAGCGGGGATAGTTACAGCCAAGCAAGTTATAAATTTGATGAAGAAAATATTAGAGATAAATAAACATAAAACACAGACAGAAAAGTCAAGACCCTTAGAAAAATTTAAAAAAGTAAAAGTAAAAGACCTTGTAAAAAAAGGTAAAGTAGAAACCTTAGAATTAAATGACATAGACTTAAAAGCATTGAAAAAAGAATTAAAAAGATATGGGGTGAAATTTTCCGTAAAGAAAGATTTAGAAAATGGAAACAACATTATCTTTTTTCAAGCAAAAGATATAAAAGTAATGGAACAAGCTTTTAAAAAGACAGTCCAGAAATTTACTAAAGATAAGTCAAGAAAAAGGAAATCTGTAATAGAAAGGCTTAATAATTTCAAGAATAAAGTCAAAGATACCATTGACAAAGATAAGGTTAAGCATAAGCATCAGGAACAAAGTTTATAATAAAAGCACCTGGATATATAATATATATGATGAGAAGGCATGAATAGCTTTATTGTTGAATACTATGAAAAAGAAGATTGGAGTCATCCAGTAGAAGAATTTCTCTTATCTGTAGATAAAAAATGAGAGCAGAAGCATTAGGAAAGAAACTGAAAAAACACCTTTGAAAGTAAAATATAAGTATAATGGTGGTTCAAAATGACAAATAAAAGAATATATCCCATATGTAACTCAAAGATGAAGCAACAGTTTATAGGTCTATCACATTGCAAGTGTGGTATAAGCTATCATAAAGATTTAGGATATTTTAAAAGAAATGAAAATATGATTTTTGTCTTGGAAAGAAAAAAGATAGGTAAAAAAATAAAACAAGTTCCAGTAATAAGATATAAAAAAGATAAATAAGATACTAATGGGTAGAGAAATCTACTCTTTTTTATGGAGAGGAAGTGATTAATTCGAAAATACTAAATGAAATAATAAAAGATATAAAAAATGTTTTTAAGATAAGAGATAAGAAGAAATTTGTATTAGAAAATCTTCCTTACCTCTTATTTTTTTATATAGGAAATATCTTTGCAAGCCATGTCAACTCTTATGTAGGAGGTGATATAATAGATAGAATTCTAGTAGCTTTTAGTCAAATAGATACTTTAAACTATATTCCATCATTAAAAATAAAAAGCCTGATACCCGGTCTAATTCTATCAGTAGTTATTAAGTTAATCCTTATACAGAAAAAGAAAAAAGCAAAAAAGTTTAGAGAGGGCAGAGAATATGGATCGGCAAGATGGGTTGCATAATATTAACTGAACAGGAGTGATATATAGACACAAAAAAGGAGGATAATGCCATGATAGAATATCACAATAAAATTACAGCACTATACTCCCGCCTTTCAGTTGGTGATGAAGATAGAGACGGTGGCGAGAGTAATAGTATTGTAAATCAAAAAGCCTTTTTAGAAAGGTATGCAAGAGATAAAAAGCTGATAAACATTCGTCACTATATCGATGATGACGAAAGCGGTAGGTTCTTTGACCGTTCAGCCTATACACAGATGATAAACGATGTAGAACAAGGCAAAATCGGTATTGTCATCATGAAAGATATGACAAGATGGGGAAGAGATTATCTTCAAGTCGGAAACGCTATGGAGATATTTAGAAGAAACAATGTACGATTTATCGCTATCAACAACGGTATAGATAGCATAGACCAAAATACATTGGAATTTGCTCCCTTTATCAACATCATGTCAGAGTGGTATGCAAGAGACATCAGCAAGAAAGTAAAGACAGGAATTAAGACCAAAGGAGCAGACGGAAAGCCTGTCGCAACAGAAGCCCCATACGGCTATATAAAAGACCCTGAGAACAAAGATTATTGGATCGTCGATAAAGAAGCTGCCGAAGTTGTAAAACTCATTTTTAGGCTATTTATGGAGGGGAAAAACAGAAATCAGATAGCTGTTTACCTGAAAGAAAAAGAAATACTAACTCCAACCTTTTATATGAAACAGCAAAACAGAGGAACAGCAAAAAACAAACCACTAAATGAAGAAAACAGATATAACTGGAACAAAGCAACTCTAACACGCATACTGAAAAGACAAGAGTATTGTGGTGATGTAGTCAATTTTAAGACCGAAAAGCATTACAGAGATAAGAGAAACCAATATGTAGATAAAAGCAAATGGCAAATAACAGAAAATGTGCATGAGCCAATAATAGATAGAACTACCTTTGAAAATGTAGAGCGTATGTTAAAAAATGCACCTGTAAAAAGACCAAACGGAGATGGAGAAATTCACGCACTTTCAGGCTTGATGTACTGTAAAGATTGCGGAACAAAAATGCACATTCGCACCATACACAAAAATGGAAGAGTACAGCATGTAACCTATTGCAGTGAATATGCCAAAGGGAAAGCAAAGCACCCCAAATGCAACTCCCCACACCGCATTGATGTTGATGAGGTTATGGAAAATATTGCAGAAGTCTTGCGAAAGATAGCACAGTATTCTTTGGAAAACAAAGCAGATTTTGAGAAACTTGTAAAAGGGAGTCTGTATAAAGAACAGACCGAAGAATTCAAGAAAAATCAAAAGCGTATGCCACAAATCACAGATCGAATGGAACAGATAGAAAGAGTGATGAATAAACTCTATGAAGATAATGCACTTGGAAATATGGATACAGAACGCTATGAACAGTTATCAAGAAAGTATGCTGAAGAATACTACACCTTAAAAGCAGAAAAAGAAGAAATCAAAGAACGCTTATCCGAATGTGAAAATGCAAACCAAAGAGCAAAGAAATTTATCAGACTTGCAGAAAGCTATTCCAACTTTGAAGAACTTACCCCTACCATTATCAATGAGTTTATCAGTAAAATCGTAGTGCATGAAAGAGATGTAAAAAGAGCAAAATATGTAGTTCAACGAATAGAGGTTTATTTTAACTATATCGGAAAATTTGAAAATGAACTTACAAAACAGATAGAGCCGACAAAAGAAGAAATGATACAGATGAGGGAAGAAATAGAAGAAGCAAAGAGAGAAAAATCACGAGCTTATCATAGGGCATATTCTAAAGCATACAGAGCCAAAAATCTTGAAAAGTGCCGAGAGTATGAAAAATTAAAAGCAAGAGAATACAGAGCAAAAAAGAAACTACAAGCAACAACCTAAAACCAAATATTAATTAATCGCAAAAGAGGTTTCCTAATCACAGGAAATCTTTTTTTTGTGCAAGTCGAAAGGAGGAACTAAATGGCAGAAAATGAGAAAACAGATATTAAAGAAATACAAGCAGAACAACATCAAAAGCCCGATGGCATTCTTACAAAGAAGATAAATGGAAAGACCTTTGTAACAGAGATATATTTTGACAAAAAGAGCAAAGAAACATTTAAAGATAAACTGTTTAAGGTAATACATTCTAAAAAGAATGAAAAACAATAAATAGGTATACCACTCCTACAATATAAAAGACAAAAATAATTGAATCCAGATAAAAAATGATAGAAAAAATAACTAAAAAGTGGTATAATAAAGTATAATTATATTCAAAAACTAAATGAACGGAGGAACAAAAAATGGGGTTATTCGGACTGTTTGGAGGAAAAAAAGAAGTTGAATTAGATAAAGCAAAAAGCGATAAAAACAAGGCATTAATGAGAGAAATCTTTGATAGGAAAGTAGATAATGGCTCAGAATATAGAATAATCTATGCTTATTCAGAAGATATAGGTGGAGCTAATTTTGCGGTACTTCGTACGGTTTCCTATAAGTATAGAAGTTTTATACTTGGCTACAAGGAAAGTGATTTAAGTTTAGTTTTCCTTGGGGTAAGCCCTGATTTAACTCAGGTTGGTGAAGCACTTCTTTATAGACCACAAGATATAAAGAAAACTAATTTCACCAAGATGGTAGGTTCATATTATCTACAATACGGAAACTCATTCAAGAAAGAATTTTTCAACTTTTTTGTTCCTGAGACTATTGGCGATATAGTAAATCATGATTGGTATGATGAAGAAACATTCACTTATATTGACCAAAGAGAAGAACATAGTGGTTGGGTAGATTTTTGGAATAAATTTTGCAAATAAAAGGTAAAGTATAATGAGTATGTTACCAAATTATATTTTGGCTTTTATATTTGCAGTATTTCTCATATATAGCTATATAAATATAAAAGTTAAAAAAGCTAAAGTTAGTAACGGATGTCTTTATGGAATAGGCATAGTTGTTGCAGTATTGCTACTTGGAATGTCTATTTACGGTATAATATTTAATATCCCATTAGGGCAAGTGCAGATGCTAATAGAAAATAGCTTTAAATAAAAAATAGATATATGAAACAGTAAATCAAATTCGGTTTACTGTTTTTTATTTGCTCAAAATTAGAAAGAGAGGAAATGAGAAAATGAAGAACATAGAAGAAAAAATCTTAATGGCAGATGAAGAAATCAAGCAGTTACAAAACAAAAGGAAAAAGCTCATCAGTCAGCAGAAACAGGAAGAAAGAAAAAAGAGAGATAAAAGAATATATGAAAAAGGAGCAGTCTTTGAAAGTATCTTTACAGAAAGCAAAAATCTAACCAAAGATGAATTTTATCAGTTAATCACATCTTTAATTCGTAAAGAGGAAGCCAATCTCAAAATACAAAAAATTATAGAAAGCAGAGAAGAAAGCGAAGTTGAAAATATAGAAAAAGAAGATGAAGAAACGGGGATAGAGGAATAGTCCCTTGTTTACAAGGGCGCACATATACACCTTAGCAGGTGCGTGCGTTCTCCGAAGGCTCTTAGCAGAGGGCATATCAGCTAACGCTGATACAGGGGAACTACATTCCCCTACGGAAATAAATTTCCTACCCCTTGTGTACTTACCAAAAGAAATCGGATAAAAAGCAATCCGATTTCTTTAGGAAGTCTTATCTATCGCCACATCAAAGTATCAGAAAAACGAAAGGAGGTTTTCTCTTATGGCGATATATCATCTTTGTATAAAGATTATTTCAAGAGGTAAAGGCAAAAGTGCAGTAGCAGCTTCCGCCTATCGAAGTGGCGAAAAAATAAAAAATGAATACGATGGCGAACTGCATGACTTTACAAGAAAAGGCGGAATAGCACATACTGAAATTCTTTTACCACAAAATGCACCACAGGAATTTTTAGATAGAGGGACATTGTGGAACAGTGTTGAGAAAATAGAAAAAAGTAAAAACTCACAGCTTGCAAGAGAAATTGAAGTAGCCTTACCTAAAGAATTAGACCGAGAGAAACAAATAAATCTTGTACGAGAATATGTAAAAGAAAATTTTGTAAAAGTAGGTATGTGTGCCGACATTGCCCTACATGATAAAAATGATGGAAACCCACATTGTCATATATTACTTACCATGCGACCACTAAACGAAGATACAACATGGGGAGCAAAATCAAAAAAGGAATATATCCTTGATGAAAATGGAGAAAAAGTAAAACTTAAAAATGGTAATTACAAAACAAGAAAGATAAATACAACAGATTGGAACGAGCAAGACAAGGCAGAAGAATGGCGAAAAGCATGGGCAGATATTACAAACAAATATCTTGAAGAAAACAGCATACAGGAGAAAGTAGATCATCGTTCTTATCAAAGACAAGGGATAGAACAAATACCGACCATTCATTTAGGAGTGTCAGCAACCCAAATGGAGAAGAAAGGCATAGCCACAGACAGAGGAAATATCAACCGAGAAATCAAACATCAAAATATGATTTTAAGAGAAATTTCAAGAAGAATAAAGGCATTACTAAATTGGATAAGAGGAATAGGAAAAGAAGAAAAAATAGAAAACGAAAATACAAAGTCCACCCTCCCACCCAAAGAAAATCTGTTGTCAATCTTTGAAAATCTTATTCATAAAAACGCAGATAACAATAATGCAGACTTGGAGAAATATATTGAAAGTTATCAGCTACTCAAAGAGAAAAACATCACTTCATTATCCGAGCTTAAAGAAAATATAGTTATCCTTAGAGATAAGAATTATAAGACAACACGAGCCTTAAAAGATACCGAGAAGAAGATTGATGAAAAAACACAACTCATCGACCAATCAGAAAAATATTTGAAGTATAAGGACACCTACAAAGTCTATGCACAATTAAAGAAAAGAAAACAGGAAGATTTTTATAATGAGCATACAGCAGAGATTATTTTATTTGAAAGTGCTAAGAAATATTTGAAAGACCATTTAGGAGAAAGCAAGACCTTAGCCATCAGTAAATGGGAACCAGAAGTTGCCACTTTGAAGAAAGAGAAAAAGAGCCTTTACAATCAAATATTAGAGATAAGAGAAGAAGTAGAACAAGCAGAAAAAGTTAAGACCTGTATAGAGCAGTTACAGGAACACGAAAAGCAACTATCACAGGTAAAGCGGAACGAGTTAGACCTATAAAACTAAGTGAAAAAATGGTATAACAATATATAAATATTTGATTTTGGAGGTGCTAAATATATGGATGAAAGAGAAAAAATCATTCGTTTATGGTTTGATATGTGGCTTGAACAACAAGACTTAGGGATAGATGAAATTTTTTCAGATGATGTAATTTATGTTGAAAGTTGGTGTCCAAAGTATGAAAATCGTCAAACTGTAAAGCACTGGTTTAATGAATGGAATACAAGAGGAACAGTGCTTGCGTGGGATATAAAGCAATTTTTTCATAAGGATAATCAAACCATTGTAGAATGGCACTTCAAAAATAAAATGAATGAAGGGAAAGTTGAAGAATTTGACGGTATTTCTTTGATAGTTTGGACAGCCGATAATAAGATAAAAACATTGAAAGAGTTTGGTTGTAATTGCAATAACTACAATCCTTATAAACAGAGTAAAAGTCCATTATTTAGAGATGAAAAAGTAAATTGGTTTTGAGGAGATGAAATATAACGAAAATGGAGTTAAGAGATGATAGAAAATCATATATAAAAATATTTTTAATTGGAATATTGGTGGGATGTATTACTCGATTATTAGATTACTGCTCATTAGATACTTTATGGAGTTGGTCTTCTGTTCAAACACTATTAGGATTTTGGATGATTTCAAATACTGTAATAGTAGTAAAAAGTTCATCTAATAAGTGTGCAGGAATTAGCTCATTCTTATATATGTTTGGAATGACATTGAGCTTTTATGGATTGCAAGCTATTCTTGGTATGTTTATTCCAATGTTTTCGGATGGATTTCGTTTTTCTTTATTTATAATGTTTACTATTTTGTCTATACCATGTGCGATTGCAGCGTTTGTACTTTATTATTGGAATAGAGATAAATTTTATAACTTTATTTTATATTCGTTGCCTGTAGGAGCATTATTTTCTGAAACGGTAGCTATAGCAATAAAATTTTACATGACACATACTTTTCTATTTCAGTTACTAATGGATGGAATAGGAACTATTGCTTTCGGAGTATTATTTTTTAGAAGAGTGAAAAATCGCTATGTTTACTTATTTTCTATAATCATAAGTTTCTTAGTATTTTACTTTATTCTATATCATAGAGAAGTTCTTACATGGTTATAGTGCTTTTACTTGCGTAATTTATAAAAATAGTAATTTATACGAAACTAAAACAAGAACAGTAAATCAAAAAAGGTTTACTGTTTTTCTTTGTCTAAAAGTTAAAATGCCATTGTAGAAAAAGCATCCATAAATATAAAAAGGCACTTGACAAAACGCTTCCTGGGGAAATGAAAAAGATATTGAGCCATACATTGACAAGAAGTTTGAAAACAATGTGCTATTAACTCAAACTGAAAGACTTACCATGAACAATAGACCTAAAAATCCAAAATATGCTAGGAATAAAAATGTATTGGTAATTGGAGGTTCTGGTAGTGGTAAAACAAGGTTCTTTGTAAAGCCGAATCTCATGCAAATGCACTCTTCATATGTAGTGACCGATCCAAAAGGAACATTAGTCTTGGAATGCGGAAAAATGTTGGAAAGAAATGGATATGAGATAAAAATACTAAATACAATAAACTTTAAAAAATCCATGAGATATAATCCCTTTGCATACTTGAAAAGTGAAAAAGATATTTTGAAATTAGTACAAACAATAATTGCAAATACTAAGGGAGAAGGAGAAAAATCAACTGAGGATTTTTGGGTGAAAGCTGAAAAACTCTATTACACAGCACTTATAGGATATATCTGGTATGAAGCTCCTAAAGAAGAACAGAACTTTACAACTCTACTTGCTATGATAGATGCAAGTGAGGTAAGAGAAGAAGATGAAAATTTTAAAAATGCAGTAGACTATATGTTTGAAGCATTAGAAAAAGAAAAGCCAAACCATTTCGCAGTAAAGCAATACAAGAAATACAAACTTGCAGCAGGAGTAATAGAATTAAGGAGAACACTTAATCACTATTTTAGTGAAATATGTGCTTCTTAATTCTTTTTTATTGAAAAATTAAGAGAAAGGGGGTAAAAATGAGGAATTTTGAAAAGATAACAGCACTCTATGAGAGATTAAGTCGTGATGATGAACTGCAAGGAGAAAGCAACTCTATCATCAATCAGAAAAAAATATTGGAAGAATACGCAAGCAAAAATAACCTGTCAAACATCATTCACTTTACAGATGATGGAATCAGTGGAACGCAGTTTGACAGACCGGGATTTATGGCAATGATGAACGGAGTTAATCAAGGAAATATTGGGTGTATCATTGTAAAAGATATGAGCAGACTTGGCAGAGATTATCTCAAAGTCGGTCAATGTATGGAGATACTAAGACAAAAGGGAGTGAGACTAATCGCTATCAATGACAATGTAGATAGCTTTTACAGAGAAGATGATTTTACCCCCTTTAGAAATATCATGAATGAATGGTATGCAAGAGATACATCAAGAAAAATCCAATCTACCTTCAGGTCAAAAGGCGAAAGTGGGAAACATACGGCAAGCACACCGCCTTATGGCTATATCAAAGATGAAAAAGATAAAAATAAGTGGATAGTAGATGAAAAAGCAGCCGAAGTAGTAAGACGAATATTCAATATGACCATGCAAGGCAATGGTCCGTATCGAATAGCAAAGATATTGGAGAGTGAAAAAGTAGATATACCCGCCTATCATCAACAGAAATTAGGTTATGGACTATATCAAAGCAAAAACTTTGAACATCCCTATCGTTGGTGCAGCTCAACCATAGCAAGCATTTTAAAGAAACAGGAATACTTAGGACATACAGTCAATTTCAAAACAAGAAAGCACTTCAAGGACAAAAAAAGCAAATATGTATCCGAGGATAACTGGCTTATTTTTGAAAATACACACGAGCCAATCATAGACCAAGAAACCTTTGATAATGTGCAAAGGATAAGAGGAAATGTAAAAAGGTATCCTGACGGTTGGGGCGAATATCACCCACTCACAGGACTGATGTATTGTGCAGATTGTGGGAGCAAGATGTATGTTCATAGAACAAGCAACTATAAGAATATTCCCTATTACACTTGCAGTGCCTATACCAAAACCCCTTGCGGCACACTTTGTCCATCAGCACACAGAATAAAAGCAGAAGCAGTCCTAAACCTTATTAGGGAAACACTGAAAGACATTAAAAAATACCTTGATGAAGATAATGAAGCCTTTATCCGTTCCATTCAAAATGAAATGGAAGAAAAGGAAAAAATAGAGATAGAAAAGAAAAAGATAAGATTAACGGAAAGCCAAAATAGACTTCAGGAACTTGAACGACTGATGTGCAGAATTTACGAAGATATGATCCTGAATAAAATACCGAATAATCGCTATGAAATCCTTAATAATCAATATGAAACGGAGCAGGTAGCTTTAAGTAAAGAAATTAAGGACTTGGAGCAGCAGGTTTCAAGATATGAAAAAGAAACAGACAGAGCAAGAAAATTTATATCTCTTATCAGTCGTTATGAAAACTTTGATGAACTTACAACTACAATGATAAATGAGTTTGTAGAAAAAATTATCGTACACGAAAGAGATAGAAAAGGAAGTCAGACATCAAAGCAAAAGATAGAAATTTACTTTAATTTCATAGGCAATTATGAACTGCCACAGGCGGAGTTAAGTGAAGAAGAAAAACAAAAACTTGAGGAAGAAGAAAGAAAAATCAAGGAAAGAAAAGACAAGCTACATCAAAATTACCTGAAACGAAAAGCCAGCGGAAAACAGAAAGAGTATGAAGATAAATATAAGGCAAGAAGAGAACAGAAGAAACAGGAGAAATTAAAGGTTTTGAAAAGAGTTGGGATACCGATGAAAGATTATATGAAATAGTATTCATATTAAGACGGTAGTTATTATCATGAAGTTAGTTGACATTAACTATCGTTTATGATAAAATAAAATTCGACAGTAGTGTCGGTTTTTATTACGATATGAAATGAGGTCTTTATTTTGAAAGAAGAAAAACAAAAAGTTGGACAAATTAGAAAAAAAGAGATTCGAGAAGCTGCAAAGGAATGCTTTCTAAATAAAGGGTTTCAACTTACAACAATGGAAGATGTTATCACAGAGGTAGGAATGAGTAGAGGGGGTGTTTATCATCATTATGCAAGTACAAATGAAATGCTTAAAGACTTAATGTTTGATGGTAATGATTATAGAAACAACTTGATAAATGAGTATTTAAAAAACAATCGAGGAAAAGATAAATATCAGCAAATGGGTGATATTTTGGTTGATAAGTCGCTGGCTGATACAGAATTGATGAGATTGTATACACTCCTTTTACAAGCGAAAAAATATAATCAGGATTTGGAAAAATTGTATCAAGAATTGAAACTTAATGCGACTAATGAGCTAAGTTTAATCGCCAAGCAGCTTGGAATTAAAACAGACATATTTAAGGATGATTTTTTAGTGAATTATATCAATGCGATGATATTAAGTTCTGAAGTTCTCTGTGCAAGAAATTCTTTTTCACAACATAAAAAATATATAAAAGAAACAATGGTAAATTACATTGTTGATATTGACAAGAGATAGGGAGGTTTAAAATGAGTAAACGATTAGAAGTAAAGGATTTAATCAACATAGGATTATTTTCTGTATTAGGTTTTGTATTTATGATGATTGGATCATTTTTAGGAATGGTTCCAGTTTTAATGCCGGTTGTTCCATTTGCACAGGGAGTTTTAGTAGGACCTGTAAATATGCTGTATTCCACAAAGATTAAAAAAAGAGGAATGGTGTTTATTCAATCATTACTTATTGCATTAGTATATGTTGCTATGGGACATGGACCTTGGGCATTATTGACCGCTGTTATTGCTGGTATTATTGCTGAAGTTATTTTGAAATCAGGAGAATATACGGATGTTAGAAAGGCAAGATTAGCATTTTCTATTGCTCCACTTTGCACATTAGGAAATTGGTTGCCAATTTTTATATCAAGAAATGAATATGTCAAACAGATGTTAGAGAAAGGATATAACCAAGAATTTATTGATAAGATGCTTAGTGTAATGCCGAATTGGATTATTGTCGTAATGGCAATAGGTGGAATTATAGGAGCATATATTGGTTGTAGTATAGGTATGGCTTTCCTAAAAAAACATTTTAAAAAGGCTGGTATGGAAAAATAAGGATTCATAAGGAGTTAAGGATGACAATCAAACTTGATTTTCGTACAAAACTTTTTATGACAATAGTTCTTTCATATGTGATGGTTTTAGGCAATATTCAAGTAAAGTATTTCTTGCAAGCCCTTATAATATCTGTAATTCCGATAGTGCTTTTAATAAATACAAAACATACAAGAGTAGCTATTATTGGGATGGCTACTCTTGTGTTCGTTTATGGTGCTGATAGATTTTTAATTAAATTAGAATACAGTCCCTTGGTAGCGATTTTACTGATATTAGTAATGGTTGTTAAGAAAATACTTCCCGCATTTTTAATGGGGAAATATACCATACTCACATCAAATGTAGGGGAAAGTATTTATTCATTGAAAAAAATGAAATGTCCCGATGAAATAGCAATACCATTGACTGTGATGGTTCGTTTCTTTTATGCCGCAAGGATTGATTATAGCCAGATAAAAAAAGCCATGCGTTTGAGAGGACTAACGCTTAAAAAGTTAATAAAAAATCCAATTCTATTATTTGAATATAGATTAGTGCCACTATTGATGTGTTTGTCTAAGACGGCAGATGATTTAACAGTATCCGCAATGACAAAAGGGTTAGCTGTTAATCAAAAGCGAACAAGTATTAGTGAATCTCGCATTGGTGGCATTGATTGCATATTTTTTTTGATAATGGTATGGGCAATCTATTTATATATAAGGGGTAAGTATGCTTAGTTTACAAAATTTAGTATTAAAGTTTGATGGAGAAAGCATATTAGAAAATATAAATCTAAATTTCAAACCCGGAGAGGTAACTGTTATAACGGGACAATCAGGTACGGGGAAAAGTAGTTTGTTAAAAGTAATAAACGGCATTATTCCCGAATATGATTGTGGAGATGTAAAAGGAGATGTTTTATACAGGGACAAATCTTTATTAGGGATGAGTATATTAGAACGATCCAAGTTTATATCCACAGTGTTTCAAAATCCTAAAACACAATTTTATTGTATCAATTCTACAGATGAATTAGCTTTTCAATTAGAAAATAGGTGTATAGAAAGAAATTTGATTTTAGATAAAATACGCTATTATTCAGATGTTTTAGGTAGTAAAGATTTGTTGGACAAGAATATTTTTGAACTATCCGGTGGAGAGAAGCAACTAATTGCTATAACCGCCAGCGGAATTTCAGAAAATGAAATTATTCTTTTAGATGAACCATCCTCATCTTTGGATTATGAATCAATTAAGAACTTAAAAAGAGCTATTATTGAGCTAAAAAAAAGAAATAAAATCATAATCATTGTCGAGCATAGATTATTTTATTTGAAAGACATTGTAGACAAGCTGTGTGTAATAGAAAATAAAACTTTTAAAGAATACACGAAAGAATATTTTAGTGATGATTTCTTTGTAAGAGTTTCAGAAAAACATAATTTAAGAAATTTCAATGAAATTTTTAAGAGTGATTTCTTAAATAGACAATATGAAAAAGTAGATATGTTGCAAAAAAATACTCCATCAAACTTTGCTAATGAATCAATAACATGTCTACATTTCAAAAAAACATACGATAAGAATACAATTTTTGATTTTAGTGTTTCTTTTAATACCGGGATAAATTTCATTATTGGACAAAACGGTGTTGGGAAAAGTACTTTTATCAATTTACTTATGGGAACTATAAAAGGCAAGGGAGAAGTTTTTTATAAGGGAGAAAAACTCAAAAAACGGTATGAGAATATCTTTGCAGTCATGCAAGATGTTAATTATCAACTTTTTACAGAATCTGTATGGCAAGAAATTGGAACAGTTACAAAACAGGATAATTTGAAAAATGAAGCCTTAAGAAAGGTACATTTATTTAATAAAAAAGAAATGCACCCAAGTTCGTTATCGGGTGGAGAAAAACAGAGATTGTTGCTTGCTATGTCTATGGTAAGTCAAAA
This sequence comes from Peptoniphilus hominis (ex Hitch et al. 2025), assembly GCF_040096015.1. Classification (NCBI taxonomy): domain Bacteria; kingdom Bacillati; phylum Bacillota; class Tissierellia; order Tissierellales; family Peptoniphilaceae; genus Peptoniphilus; species Peptoniphilus hominis (ex Hitch et al. 2025). The sequence goes on from NZ_JBBMFO010000009.1 coordinate 53,123, forward strand.
ACCAATCATAGTGTTTGATGAGCCAACGAGTGGACTTTGCAAAATGCAAATGGATATTTTGATTGGATTTTTAAATCAAATGGTAGAGCAAGGGAAAACTATTATTATAATCACGCATGATTTTGAATTTATAAAACAATGCGATGGTGCAATATATGAATTTACAAAATAAATATAAGTAAAGGAGAGCAATACGATGAAAGAAGATATGAAAACACAACTTTTAACAAAAAGTCCTAAAGACTTGTTGTTTCAATTAGCTATTCCGGGAATTATAGGAATGGTTGTTATAGGACTTTATCCATTTATGGATGGAATATTTGCTGGGTGGATTATAGGGGATTATGCTATGTCTGCTATTAGTATATCAATGTCTTTAACAATAATAAATGGCGGTATATCAGCACTTATTGGTGTTGGTAGTGCGTCGATTTTGTCAAGGGCTATTGGAAAGGGAGACAAAGAAACAACGGATAAAATATTTGGTAATTTTTGTTATTGGGTGATTTTATTTTCTATAGTAATTACCATATTAGGATTGATATTTGCACCTAATTTTCTGGATTTGGTAGGAGCAAAAGGGAATATTAAAGAACTTGGAGTTAGATATTTAAGAGTAGTTTTCTTTGGTTCAATATTTGTGAATTTTGCTCAAGCAGGTAATATGACAATGCGTGGTGAAGGTGCATTGAAGCAATCTATGATGATTATGGGAGTAGGTGCTTTATTAAATATTATTTTAGATCCTATTTTTATGAAGTTGATGGGAGAGTATGCAATTGAAGGTGCAGCCATTGCAACTGTAATATCTCAAATTGTACAGGCGATATTAACATTTCACTATTTTTCAAAGAAAAGTGCTTTTGTTGGTATCCATAAAATTCAAAAGAGCAAGGCAATTTACAGTGAAATGTTTAGTATAGGAAGTTCGGCTATGATGATGCAAATTTTATTTGCAGTACAACAAACATTTTTGTTCAAACAGGCTTTCGCTTATGGTGGAGATAATTGGGGAATTCTAATGTCTGCCACAATGAGACTTTATATGTTCTCATTTATTCCATTGTGGGGAATGAGTCAAGGTTTACAGCCTGTTATAGGAGCTAATTTTGGAGCAAAACAATATCAAAGAGTAAAAGATACTATGAAGATTTTCATGTATGGGGCAACAATACTTGCTGCTATTTCTTGGATACCATCCATGTTTTTCTCTGAAAAATTATTGTCTTTGTTTAATGTGAGAAGTGAAATAATTGAAGTTGGAGTTATGAACTTCAAGTTGTTCTATTCTACCTTTATCCTGTATGGAATTATGATTATGACTCTTACATTTTTCCAATCTATTGGAGATGGGAAAAAAGCGAGCATGATTGTAATGCTTAGACAACTGATTTTATTTATTCCGGCGATATTGTTATTGCCAAAGGTATTTGGAAGATTAGCAGTTTGGTGGGCTGAACCTATTGTGGATTTTAGTATGATTTTGCTTGGGCTGGTTTTAATGCTTAATGGACTTAGGAAAATGGGAAAACAAGAAATTACAAAAAGTTAGGTAGCTCAAAAGACAAAAGAAAAAATAAGAAAGGTTTGATGTATGAACATTATTTAACTATAAGGGATGGGTGATTAAGATGAAAAAATCTTTATATACAAAAGAAATAAATAATAAAAATTTCTATTTGCCTTATAGTTGTCTATTCTCTCAAACAATTAAATACATCTAAAGAAAAGGTAAACTCTTTTCAATTCGGAGGACATTTTACGCCAAAGTGTAGAAGTCCTCCTTTTTTATTCTCAAAAAGCAAAACAGAGAACTTAAAAAAGGAGGATAACTAAGTGGCAAAGAAAGAATATTACCTTTATGTAAAAGGCAAAGCCGTACCTGTAAGCGAAGAAGTCTACAAAGCCTATTGGAAGATAACAGAGCATGAAAAGTATCTCCAAAGAAAAGATTGGAAGCATAATGTTATACCATTTTCAGGACTGGATCACGACGGACACTTCATAGACAACATCATAGATGAAAAAATAGACTTAGAAAAAATTGTAGAAGTAAAAATGCAAATTGAAGAACTTCATAGAGCATTAAATACTCTTTCAAAAGAAGAACGAGAGTTAATGGAAGCCATCTTCTACAAAGAAGAAAGCCTAAGGTCAATCGGTAAAAAAGAGAAAGTTACACATCAAGCAATCAGTGGGAGGAGGGATAGGATTTTAGAAAAACTGAGAAAGATTTTAGAAGATAAAATCTAAAAACTTGGAAAGGTTAAGTGTCAAAAAAAGGTGCTTAACCTTTCTTTATGGAAACAAGCAGATACCAAAATGGAGGAATGAAAAATGAAGAAAGAAAATACATTACAGGAAGTACAGGAACAAATTTCTGAACTTCAGGAAGAAAGAGAAAAGTGCAATGTGAAGCTGAAACAATTAGAAAATCAAGGCAAGAAATTAGAAAAACTTGCAAACGAAAAAGAACGAAAAAGAAGAAATCACAGGCTTATACAAAGAGGCTTGATAGTAGAAAGAGTGGTTAAAAATCCACTAATGTTTACCAATGAGGAGATAGAAGAATTACTTAAAGTTGCTACTCACACAGAAGAATACAGACAAGCCTATGAAGAAATGATAAATGGGAAAGATATGGAAGATGAAACAGACAGCGAGTAGACAGAATAAAAGACCTTAGTTTTTTCAGAAGCTCCCTGCAAGGGCAAAAAGCTTCGCAGAACGCAAAGCACCCTTTAGGGTGTATAATTGCGCCCTTAGAAAAACTAAGGGATTTTAGCAAGTCTTAAAACATACAAAAGTTAATAAAAATATACAGATAAAGCAGATAGGAAAAGATACAAAAATAACCTGTCTGCTTTTTTTATTTACCTGAAAACAAACAAAAAATGAAAGGAGCTTATACAGATGGCAGAAACATTTCACTTTAGTATATCAATGATAAGCAGAGGAAAAAGTAAATCGGCAGTTGCAAGTGCAGCATATATATCCTGTGAGAAATTAACAAATGAATGGGACGGAGTAACTCACGACTACCATAATAAAAAAGGACTTTTACATTCAGAAATCTTCTTGCCGGAGAATGTCCCCATAGCATTAAAAGATAGAACTACTTTATGGAATAGCGTTGAACTAAATGAGAAAGCAAGCAATGCACAGCTTGCAAGAAACTTCATTATCGCCTTACCGAAAGAATTATCTTTTGAAGAAAACAAGAAACTCATTATCGACTTCATACAAGAAAATTTTGCATCAAAAGGAATGATAGCAGACCTTGCAATCCATGATGAAAGTGATGAAGAAAATAACAATATCCATGCTCATATTATGACTACCCTTAGACCAATCAATGAAAAAGGAGAGTGGCAGGCAAAAAGCAAAAAAGAATATGTTCTTGATGAAAACGGAGAAAAGATAAAACTAAAAAGCGGAAACTATAAAACAAGAAAAGTAGAGCTGACAGACTGGAACGATAAAGGCAACGCAGAGAAATGGCGAGAGAATTTTGCAAGCCTTTGTAATCAGTATTTAGAAAAAAATCATCAGGAAAAGAGAGTGGATCATCGTTCCTACAAAAGACAAGGGATAGAAGAAATCCCAACCATTCACATGGGAGCAAGTGCCAGCGCCTTAGAGAAAAAAGGAATCGAAACCGACAAAGGAAACATCAACCGAGAAATAAAAAAGCACAACTCCTTAGTTAAGGCAATTAAAGAAAAATTGTTAGAGATTAACTCTTGGCTTAACTCACTTGTTTCTACATTTCAAGCAAAATATGACGAGTACAAAGAAACAAGACAACAAGAGATTGAGAACAAAGCCGAACTCTTTAACCTCTATGAATATATCTCTATCTATAACGAGATACAGGGAGAAAAAATAAAAAATCTATCCTACTATGGACAGATAAAAAAGGGAAATGCAGACCTAAAGAGATTTGTAAAAGCAATCTACTATCTAAAAGATAATCATCTTCAAACCATAGCAGACCTACAAGGAAAAGTCTTTGAACTTGCAAAACAAAGTAAAAAGATAAGTGGTGATATTCAAGAAAAAACACAAAGAATAAAAGACTTAAATCAATGTGTAAGCTGCATAGACTCTATCAAAGAAAACAAAGAAGTTTATCAGGAATACAAAAGCAAAACCATATTCAAAGACAGCTTTTATAATTCTCATAAAAAAGGAATAGACAGATATCTAAGAGCAAGAAAGACCATAGAAAAATTTACAGGGACATCATCTATAAAATTAAGTGATTGGCAAAAAGAAATATCAAACCTTGAAAAAGAGATACAAAGTTTAACGGAAGATAAAGTTAAAGTACAAGACGAATTTAAGCAGATAGACCATATCAAATATGCAGTAAAGATTGTCAATGACGAGTATGGAATAGACCTATCTATTGAGATAGATAAGGCAATTAAGAGAGGAGATAAACCAAGTGTTATTGCACAGCTGAAAAAATTCCAAGAGCAAGAGGAAAGAAAGGAGCAGTACAAACAAAAAGCCAAGGAAAAGGCTAAAGAAAATTATAAAAATACAGGGGAGGAAAGATAAAAATGGCAGACAACAGAAGATACTATTGGTTAAAATTGAAAGAAGATTTTTTTACAGATAAGAGAATCAAAAGGCTAAGAAAAATATCAGGAGGAGATACCTATACAATCATTTACCTCAAATTGCTTTTGCTTAGCTTAAAAGATAGTGGGAAGCTGTATTATGACGGAGTAGAAACAGACTTTATCAAGGAGCTTGCATTAACGATTGATGAAACGGAAGATGATGTAATGGTTACAGTAAATTATCTTGTAGCACAAGGATTGATGGAGATAATCACAGAAAATGACGAGTATTTTTTAACAGAAATCCCAAGTCTTATAGGTTCAGAAACAGCGTCTACAAGGCGTTCGAGGAAATCAAGAGGACAAAAAGCGTTGCAATGCAACACTGGTGCAACACCTTGCAACCTTTTGCAACAAAACTGCAACGGAGAGATAGAGATAGAGAAAGAGATAGATATAGAGTTAGAAAAAGAGGGGGAGAAAGAAAAAATATCCCCCTCCCTTTATGGAGAATATAAAAATGTTTCCTTAACTGATGAAGAATATGGAAAATTAAAGGATAAAATGCAATGTCATAGGGATAA
>NZ_JBBMFO010000010.1:0-56791 GCF_040096015.1 Peptoniphilus hominis (ex Hitch et al. 2025)
CTAAATGCGTATAAGTGCAATTTTTTTATATAAAAATATCTGTTAGAGATTTACTCCCCAACAGATATTATAGAGCCTTTTTAATTATATTTTAAATTTTGAGGCTCCTTAGTGGGAGTCTTTCTTTTTCTATATATGTAAAACATTATTGGACTCCTTATAAAAAACTTTTTTATGTGACATGGGGAGAAAATAAAAACTAAAACTTAAAAATATTAAATTTAGGAAAAAACAATAAAAAAAAAAAGAGTACCAGACTTGGTACTCTTATGGTGCCCAGAGCCGGAATCGAACCAGCGACACGAGGATTTTCAGTCCTCTGCTCTACCGACTGAGCTATCTGGGCAAGTTAATGGTGGGCCTTCAGGGACTTGAACCCGGGACCTACCGGTTATGAGCCGGGCGCTCTAACCAACTGAGCTAAAGGCCCTCACCATTGGCGGAGAAAGAGGGATTTGAACCCTCGCGACCCTAATCGGGACCTACTCCCTTAGCAGGGGAGCCTCTTCAGCCACTTGAGTATTTCTCCAAATCGAAGGTCACTCTTTAGCAACTTACTTTATCTATTCTAACGGACCAGAAGTTTTTTGTCAACTATTTTTTACAAAAAATTTAAAATCTTTTTATAGTTTCAACCTATTTAAGGGACCCTGCTCAAGCATTATCTCATACTTCTTAAAAAAAATAAAGTTAAAAAATGATATTGACATAAAATTAAATTAACCCTATAATGAACGTATGAACAAATATCGAATTCTAATTTGTGTTATTTTAGCGGGAGGTAATTATGAATAAATATATTTTTCACTTAAAGGGACTTACTTGTGCAAACTGCGCAGGAAAAATTGAAGAAAAACTTAAAGTGACGCCTGGCATGATAAATCTCAACTACGATTTTTTAAATGATGAGCTTACTTTTGAATCTGAAAAAGAATCTAAGGATTTAAAAAATGAAATTCAAGAAATAGTTGACTCTATAGAAGATGGCGTAACAGTTACAGAAGACTTAAATGAAGAGATTGAGGAAGAAGAGGAGGAAGAAAACTTTTCTATTTATAAGTGTATCTTTGTCTTTTTTGGAATAATAATTCTACATTTTTTAAATCTTCCTGAAAAAATTAGATTTGTTTCTTACATAGTTTTATATGTAATTATTGGATACGATATAGTTAAAGCTTCCATTTCAAAAATTGCCACGGGAAATTTTATGGATGAAAAATTTCTAATGACAGTGGCATCTATTGCAGCTATTATTTCTGGAGAGTACGCCGAAGCTGTTGCTGTAATGCTATTTTATACTGTTGGCGAAATAATTCAAGATAGGGCTGTAGATAGTTCAAAGAAATCAATTAGAGAAGCCTTAAAATTAAAACCTGAATTTGCAAATTTAAAGAAGGGTCAGGAGATAAGTAAAGTTGATCCAACGGAAGTTTCTGTTGGTGAAGTAATTGTAATTATGCCTGGAGAAAAAGTGCCTCTCGATGGAAAAATAATTAAGGGTGCATCAAATCTTGACACTTCAAATATTTCTGGCGAGTTTGCACCAATTTCTCTTGAAGTTGGTGACGAAATAACTTCAGGTTTTGTCAACTTAGACTCATCTCTTGAAGTTGAAGTTACAAAGGAATATAAAGAGGGGACAATTGCAAAAATTATTGACATGGTAAAAAATGCCAGTACAAACAAGGCAAAAGTTGAGAAATTCATCACAAGATTTGCAAAAATTTACACACCTATTGTCATAGGTCTTGCAATCTTACTTTTCCTAGTTTTAAATTTTGCAAGTTCACTAACTTTTAAAGAATCAATTTATAGGGCTGCCATATTTTTGGTAATATCCTGTCCTTGTGCTTTAGCAATTTCTGTTCCTCTTACAATTTTTGCAGGAATTGGCTCTCTTTCAAGAAGATCAATTTTTGTAAAGGGAGGAAATTCTATTGAAGCTTTGACAGATATTGATGGTGTTGCCTTTGATAAGACAGGAACAGTTACTAAGGGCGAATTTACTCTCGCAGAAGTTGAAGAAATAAAGGCTACAAGAGATGAAATTTTGGAAATTGCAGCAGTGGGAGAGATGTACTCAACTCATCCTATTGCAAAGGCAATTGTAAAAAGTTTTAAAACTGCAAAGACGCCTGAACACTTAAATAACATTGGTGGTAAGGGAATTGAGTTTGAATTAGGAGGCAAATCTTATCTAGTTGGCAATAAAAAATTAATGGACGACTTTTCTTTAAAACTTGAAAAGGAAGGAAGTTCAAATTTTGTAGATGTCTTTGTTGCCGATAAAAATGAAATTTTGGGAATTATAAAACTAAAAGATGAGATAAAAGAAGGAGTAAAGGAAAGTGTTGATAATCTTCACAAGAGGGGCGTAAAGACTTATATGTTCTCTGGCGACAAGGAAAATGTAGTTAAGGAAATAGCCACTGAGGTTGGAATAGATTATTACAAGGGATCACTTCTTCCTGATGACAAGGTTAGGGAAATAAGGGAAATCGAAAAAAATAAAAAGATTGCCTTTGTTGGAGACGGAACTAATGACGCGCCTTCACTAGCAAGCGCCTACCTAGGCATAAGTATGGGCAGCGGATCTGACATCGCCATTGAAACTTCAGATATAGTTTTATTAAAAAATGACATTTCTTCTGTAGTAAGAGCAATTGATATTGCAAAAAAAGTAAAAAAGATTGCTTATCAAAATATTTTTATAGCCCTAATTTTAAAGGTAGTAGTCCTAGTTCTTGGCGCAATAGGATATGTTTCCATGCCACTTGCTGTTTTTGCCGATGTGGGAGTTGCCCTTATATGCATTTTAAATTCTCTTAGAGTTTTTAAGGAGAAATAAAACATAGTAAAATGCTATGAATTATTAGTGTTAATAAATAGTTGGATAATTTTAAAAATAAATTTTTAAGGTTTTGGAATTTAAAAAATGTCACAAAAGCTTATAAAATAGAGAAATTTTATTATTTTTAATAAAATTAATAAAATTTCATCATAAAAAAATAACAATAATTATTGAAAAATTAAAATTATTATGTTACTATTATGTCAGAACATTATGAATATAAAAATTCATAAATTTTGGTATAATTTTATGGAGGTAAATTAAATGGCATATGTAATTAACGATTCTTGCATCGCTTGTGGTGCATGTCAACCAGAATGTCCAGTAGGATGTATTTCTGAAGGAGATATCTATACAATTGACGAAGCTCAATGTATCGATTGCGGTAGCTGTGCAGCTGTTTGCCCAGTTGGTGCTCCAAATCCTGAAGACTAATTACTTAAAAGAAAGATAGGTTTCCTGCCTATCTTTTTTTATTTTTAAACTATATTTGTTTTTAAAGAGAGAACTGTGTTTTCTCTTTTTTTATTGTAAAATTTTTGAAATTAAGTAAATATTTCACTATAAGTTCACAATTTCGGTTATAATAGATATAAACGAAAAGTTAAGAAATGTTTAATATTTTTATAATAAATATCAAACTTTATTTAAAAAAATATTGAATTAAGGCACTGAAAGTGCAATAATTATTTTTCATTATATTTTAGTTAATAAAAGATTAATAAAATTAAAATAAATTATTTTAAATGAAGTATTAGAAATTATACTCAATTTGCTTTTAATTTGAAAGGAGAAGTAGAGTATGCTAATTCATATGGGATTAGATGTTGGTTCCACTACTGTAAAACTTGTAATATTAGATGAAAAATTAAATATCTTGTATAAAACTTATAGAAGACATTATTCTGATGTTAGAAAAACTGTAAAGGATGTCATCAATGAAGTTTATAAGGACTTCAAATATGAGACAGTTACTGTAAATGTAACTGGAAGTGGTGGTCTTTCTGTCCACAAATTTTTGGATATAGACTTTATCCAAGAAGTTGTGGCTGGAAGGGAGGCAATATCTTGTTTCATTCCAAAAACTGATGTTGCCATTGAACTTGGTGGCGAAGACTCAAAAATTACTTACTTAAGAGGGTCTGTTGAACAGAGAATGAACAGTATTTGTGCTGGAGGCACTGGTGCCTTTATAGATCAAATGGCTTCTCTTCTTCAGACTGATGCTTCTGGCTTAAATGAAATGGCAAAGGATTATGAAAAATTATATCCAATAGCATCTCGCTGTGGTGTTTTTGCCAAGACTGATGTGCAAGCACTGATAAATCAAGGTGCCAGCAAGTCTGACATAGCCATTTCTGTCTTCCAATCAGTTGTCAACCAAACTATTTCAAACCTTGCTTGTGGCAGACCAATTAGGGGAAATGTTGCCTTTTTAGGTGGGCCCCTTCACTTTTTGCCAATGCTAAAGGAAAGATTTGTTGAAACTTTAAATTTAAGTGAAGATGAAATAATTTCTCCAGAAAATTCACAAATATTTGTGGCACTGGGAGCAGCTCTTTCAAGTTTTGACTCAAAGCCAATTTCCTTTGTGGAATTATTTAATCGCGTAAACAAGAGCGCCGACATAAACATCAAGGAAAGTGATGTAATGCCGCCACTTTTCACAAGTGATGAAGAAGTCATAGCCTTTCGTGAAAGACATAAGACTAAGTCACTTAAAAAAGTGGATTTAAAAAATTATGAAGGACCAATTTATTTGGGCATAGACTCAGGCTCAACCACATCAAAACTTGTGGCAATCTCTGATAAAAATGAACTACTTTACAGTTTTTATGGGTCAAATAAGGGCAATCCTCTTGATATAGCCATTGAAAACTTAAAAGAAATTTATAAAGAAAAAAATGACAAGGCGTACTTTGCTGGCTGCGGCACAACTGGATATGGGGAAGAATTTTTAAAGGCTGCACTTAATTTAGACTTTGGCGAAGTTGAAACTATCGCACACTTTACTGCTGCCAAATACTTTGATCCAGAAGTGGACTTTATTTTAGACATTGGCGGACAAGACATGAAGTCCATGAAAATTAGAAATGGCGTAATAGAATCAATACTTCTAAATGAAGCTTGCTCTGCCGGCTGTGGATCCTTCCTTGAAACTTTTGCACATTCAGTAAATATGAGTGCAGAAGAATTTGCCAAGGAGGCAACATTGTCAAGAAAACCAGTAGATTTAGGTTCACGCTGCACAGTTTTCATGAATTCCAATGTAAAGCAAGCTCAAAAGGAAGGGGCATCAGTGCCAGATATTTCTGCAGGACTTGCCTATTCTGTAATTAGAAATGCCATTCAAAAGGTAATAAAAATTAGGGACCCTAAGGAATTAGGCGAACACATAGTAGTTCAAGGCGGCACATTTTTGTCTGATGCAGTCTTAAGAGCTTTCGAAAACTTGACTGGTGTTGATGTTACAAGACCTGACATTGCAGGACTTATGGGTGCACTTGGAATGGCACTTATTTCTAAAGAAAAATCTACAGGTAAATCTAATTTAATATCTGAAGAAGAATTAGAAAAATTTGAATATAAATCAATTTCAACAAATTGTAGACAATGCACAAATAATTGTGCCCTTTCTGTAAATGTATTTCCCAATGGAAAGAGATACATCACAGGAAACAGGTGCGAAAAGGGAGCAGGTCGCTTAAGAAGTAAAGAAGATGAGCTGCCAAATATGTTCCGCTACAAATACGAAAGGGTCTTTGACTACAAGTCACTCTCAGAAAGGGAAGCTAAGCGTGGTCTAGTGGGCATACCTAGAGTTCTAAATATTTATGAAAACTATCCCTTCTGGCATACATTTTTCACAGAGCTTGGATATTCAGTAGTCCTTTCAAGTAAATCATCAAGGGAAATTTACGAAAAGGGAATAGAGACAATTACCAGTGAAACTGCTTGCTATCCAGCAAAAATTTCTCACGGTCACATAGAAGACCTGATAGAAAAGGGACTTGACTTTATATTTTACCCAGCAGTATTTTATGAAGAAAAGCAATTTGAAAAGGCAGACAACACATTAAACTGTCCTGTGGTGGCAGGCTACTCTGAAGTTATAAAGAACAATGTGGATGCCATAATTGATGGAAAAGTAAAATTTATGAATCCCTTTATTTCCTTTGACGACAGAAAAAAACTTGAGAAGAGACTTTCTGATATCTTCGACTTCATACCTAAAGACGAAGTGAAAAAAGCTGTCCGTGCAGCCTATGAAGAGCAAGACAGGTATAGACTTGATGTCTTAAATGAAGGCAACAGAATCTTAGAAGAAGTGACTAAAAAAAATCAAAGGGCAATAGTTTTATCAGGTAGGCCTTATCACATTGACCCAGAAATAAATCACGGCATACCAGAACTAATTACAAGCCTAGGTCTTGCTGTAATTTCTGAAGATGGAATTGCAAGAAATGTTGAAATCGACTCAAGACTTAGAGTCCTAGACCAATGGAATTATCACTCAAGACTTTACAGGGCGGCAAAATTTGTGGGAGAACATGAAAACTTAGAGCTTGTTCAACTTAACTCCTTTGGCTGTGGAATCGATGCAGTTACAACTGACCAAGTTCAACATATTTTAGAGTCCTACAACAAGATTTATACTGCCCTAAAAATTGATGAAGTTTCAAATTTAGGTGCCGTAAAAATTAGAATTAGGTCCTTAATTGAAGCAGCAGAAAAGAGAGAATTTGAAAAAATAGACGCTGAACTTGAAGGACTTCTTGACGATGATCCAGTAATGTTTACAAAGGAAATGAAGGAAGACTATACAATTTTAATGCCGCAAATGTCTCCACTTCACTTTAGCATTTTTGAACCAATCCTAAGACATGAGGGAATAAACATTGAACTCCTAGAAGATTCTGGTCACAAGGTTGTCAACGAAGGATTAAAATATGTAAATAACGATGCTTGTTATCCTTCGATTTTTGTAGTTGGACAATTTATTGATGCAGTAAAATCTGGCAAGTATGACACAAACCGCTTGGCTCTTCTCATGAGTCAAACTGGTGGCGCTTGTAGGGCATCAAACTATGTTGGCTTTATTAGAAAGGCATTAAAGGATGCAGGTTACGGTCATGTGCCAGTAATTGGACTTTCCTTCCAAGGATTTGAAAAGCACACAGGTCTTGAATTTGACAAAAAACAATTAGTTAGAATTGGCAGAAAATTAATTCAAGGAATGCTTTACGCAGATCTCATCATGCGACTTACTCAAGCAACAAGACCTTATGAAGTTATAAAGGGTTCAGCAAATATTTTGCGCGACAGATGGATTGACATTACCACATCAGAAGACTTAAATTGCAGCAAGAAAACTTTTATATCCAACATTAACAAGATGATTGGAGAATTTAATAGACTTGAAATAACAAACGAAAAGAAACCGAAAGTTGGAATCGTTGGAGAAATCTTAGTCAAGTATGATCCAGCTGCCAACAATCATGTGGCAGAACTTCTTGAAAAGGAAGGGGCAGAAGTTGTTATTCCTGATTTGACAGACTTTATGATGTACTCCTTTAAGAACGCAAGGGCAAAGGCTGATAAACTTTCAAAGTCAAGACTTACTGCCTTTGTATGTGAAATGGGAATTTCCTACATTGAATCCTACAGAAAGCATATTAGATTGGCACTTGAACCTACAAGGTTTATAGTTCCTGAAAAAATTGAAGAGATAATTGACTATGCAGAAAAGTATGTTGACCTTGGAAACCAATATGGTGAAGGATGGCTTTTGACTGGCGAAATGGTGGAACTAATTGAGTCTGGAGTGGAAAATATTGTCTGCGTCCAACCCTTTGGCTGTCTTCCAAATCACATCACAGGCAAGGGCGTCATAAAGGCAATAAGAAATTCCTACGAAAGGGCAAATATTATTCCAATTGACTATGACGCATCAGCATCAGAAGTAAATCAATTTAACAGAATTAAACTAATGCTTTCACAAGCCAAGAGAAACATGGAACAAGGCGAAGATAAATACAACAGAGGCTATTTAAAGAAAGCTGCCAGCTTAAAAAATTAAAATTTATTAAAGTTAAAAAAAAGAAGGACAAAAAATTTCCCCTCAGGCTTGAGGGGATTTTTCTTGTCCTAATTTATTAATCTTATTTAAATATAAATTTTCTAAATAAACTCGAAATAATTAGATTTTCTTAAAAATATTTTTCAAAGTTTCATCTTGTAATAAATTATTTGTACTATCTTGTTTTTTCTTTTCGTCGTTGTAAACTTGGATGTCCTTTTGAGGGTTGTAAGTTTGACCCTTAAGAGCTGCCTCAAAGGCATCCTTAGCTTCTTGCATCTTAACTTGGAAATCATTTAGTTCAATAATAAATTTTTTGGCAGAATCTTCATTTTTAGTCATAATAGATTCCTTAAGGCCAGGCAAAATTTCTAGTGCCTTTTCGCTTGCCCTTACAGTGTAATCGTGAGAATTTTTAAATTTATCTGGCACGCTCATATTTTTAATCTTATCAACAGTATTTCTAATTTCAGAATCTGCTCTGTCGTAGGCAGCATTTAAATCTGCATCTGAAAGTTTTGCTGCATTTTCAAAGAAACTTGATTTTAAATTGACAATAGATTTAGTCAAATCATTTTGCAAATTTTTAATTTCCTTTACATATGTTTCTTCATCAGTTGATAAATCTAGTATTGAAGAATTTGCTGAGTCCTTAATAATTACCTTAAAGTTGTCATTGTCCCACTTAACTTCAGCCTTTAAATTTTCAGCAACAAATCTTAGGGGAACAAAAGTGCGTTCGCTTTTTATAATAGCTGGTGCATCTAGTTCAAGATCTTTTCCATTAACCTTTGCCTTTTTTGAATCAATTTTTAATTCAATTGAAGTGTCCTTGCCCTTAACAGTAACAAGTCTTGCATCATTATTCCAACCTACTTCATAACCTAGTGTTTCAGAAATAAATCTAATGGGAACCATGGTTCTGTCATTTTGAATAAAGGGTGCAACGTCTGATTTAATAATTTTTCCATTGTACTCAATTACTGGGGTTCTAGCTGCAAATACATTTGAGCTAATAAAAATTAAGATTACTAGTGAGAATATAAGTGATTTAAATTTTTTCATTTTATTATTCCTCCTTATTTACTTGTACTTGTGTAAGAGTTTGGGTCAAATTGCTTTTCAATATAAATTAAGTTAGAATCCTTGTCACCTTGAAGTTCAATAAAAGCTCCATCTCTTTCTGTAGGTGAAACTTCACCCTTGTCATCATCCTTAAAGAATACAATGTATTCTTTGTTTGGTGTGAGAGTCTTAGGAAGGCTTACTTCAATTTGTGATAAGTCGCCCTTATAGTCCTTTAAGAAAGAAGTGTTCATGCCTTCTGCTGTTGAAGTTGAAATTCTAACTCTTGATATGTAATCAGAGTTTTTAATCAGTTCATTAACAGCTTCCTTGTCAAAGTTTGATGTAGTAATTTCTTCTTCGCTAGCTTCTTTTTCTACAGCAACAGAAGATATTTTTGCGTCATTAGTTTTTTCTGCCTTAGCACTTTTTTTGCCACAGCCTGCTAGACTAAGTGCTAAAGTAAAAGATACTAAAACAATTAATAATTTTTTCATAGCTACCTCCAATTTAGTTAATTATACCATAAATAAGCTGAAGAAGAATTATATAATTTTAAATTAAGGACAATATGATATAATAAAAAGGGTGATAGAATGCCAATAGAAGTGCTATTTATTTTAAATAAACTAAATGAGGAAGGCTTTGACGCCTACATTGTAGGAGGTTGCGTCAGGGACAAACTTTTGGGTCTTCATCCTCACGATTATGACATAACAACTTCTGCAAAGCCTCAGGAAATAAAAAGAGTTTTTAAAGATTTTAAAACTATATTAATAGGCGAAGAGTTTGGCACAGTTGGCGTTTTAATGAATGAAACTCTTTACGAAGTCACGACTTTTAGGATTGATGGCAAGTATTTAAATTTTAGAAAGCCAGAAAATGTAACTTTTTCAAAAAGTTTAAGAGAAGATTTGAAGAGGCGAGATTTCACAATAAATGCCATGGCTATGGATTCAAGTGGAGAGCTTTACGATCCCTTTGGAGGAAAAAAGGACTTAGATGATAAAATTTTAAGGGCTGTTGGCAGCCCTCATGAAAGAATAAAAGAAGATGCCATTAGAATTTTAAGGGCAATTAGGTTTGCAGGTAGATTTGATTTTTATATTGAAGATGAACTTTTCGATGCAATTTCCTTTGAAAGAAAACTCCTTAAAAAAATTTCCCCAGAGAGAATTTTTGATGAGTTTTCAAAGATGATAACATCAGAAAGACCTTCTTACTATCTACTTTTAATGGACGAGACTGGAGTTCTCGATGTAATTTTTCCAGAGCTAAAGAGGACAGTTGGCTTCTCACAATTTTCTCCCTACCACGACAAAACTCTCTTTGATCACTTAGTTTGTGTAATGGACGAAGTGAAACCGGACTTAGCTCTTAGACTTGCGGCGCTTTTTCACGACATATCAAAGGTTGACACACTTTCCATTGGCGAAGATGGCAGGGGACACTTTTACGGTCACGAAGTTTTGGGAGCAGATTTAGTTTCTGAAATTTTAAAGAGATACAGAGTCTCCAACAAAATTATTGATAAGGTAAAAATTTTAATTCTAGACCACATGAAGGTTCACAGTGAAATGACAGATAAGGCACTGAGAAGGCAGATAAAAAGAGTGGGAAGAGATAATGTATTGGACCTCTACGACCTTTTAATTGCCGATTGCAAGTGCACTAGAATTGATAGAGATGCAAGCTTTATTATAAAGAGAAAAAATAGGGTAAAAGAACTATTAGACGAAAAAGAAATGAAAACTGAAAAGTTTTTAGAGATAAATGGAAATGACATTAAAGCTTTGGGTTTTAAAGAAGGCAAGATTATTGGGAAAATCTTAAAAGATCTTGAAAACTTAGTTTTAGATGACCCAGAGAAAAACAAGAGAGACTACTTAATAGATTATATAGATAAAAATTACAGGTGATAAAATGACAAGATTATTTGGAACAGACGGAGTTCGTGGCATTGCCAATCAAAAACTAACTCCAAAATTATGCTACGATATTGGAAGGGCAGCTGCCTTTGTACTTACAAAAAATAAAAAGGGAAAAGTTTTAGTTGGAAGGGACACAAGACTTTCAGGCGATTTAGTAGAATCTGCTCTTATTGCAGGCTTTATGAGCCTTGGACTTGATGTAGATGTGGCTGGAGTGATTCCTACACCAGGAGTTGCTTACCTCACTAGGACTGGTGACTACCTTTGCGGAGTTTCTATATCTGCATCACACAATCCTTTTGAATACAATGGCATAAAGTTTTTCTCTAGCGATGGACTTAAGCTTGACGACAGTCTCGAAGATGACATTGAAGAAAAAGTTCTTTCCACTACAAAAATTTATAAAGATGTAACGGGAGACCAAGTGGGAAGAGTAAATAGGTCTCATGAATTTACAGAAAAATACATCTCTTACTTAAAGGGACTTACTGATGAGAGATTTGATGGATTTGAAGTTGCAGTAGATGCAGGAAATGGCGCTCAATCCTTTATAGCAGAAGAAGTTTTAAAAGCCTATGGAGCAAGGGTAAAAATTATAAATAATGAGCCCAATGGCAAAAATATCAACGATAAGTGCGGCTCAACAAACCCAAAATTAATTGAAGAACTTGTTAAAAGTGAAAAATCTCATATTGGCATGAGTTTTGACGGAGATGCCGACAGAATTATTGCCGTTGACGAAGAGGGAAAGGTTGTTGATGGCGACCACATCTTGGCAATTGCTGCAACATACTTAAAGGAAAATAATAAACTTAATAATAATGCAGCTGTAGGTACTATAATGTCAAATATGGGCTTAAAAAAATACCTTGAATCCATAGACGTTGATTTTATAGAAACAAAAGTTGGGGACAGATACATTTTGGAAAGAATGTTAAAGGATGATTATATAATTGGGGCAGAACAATCTGGTCATGTCATCTTCCTTGACTACAATACAACAGGTGACGGACTTGCAACGGGAATACACCTTTTAGAAATTATGAAAAAAACTGGCAAAAAATTGTCAGAATTAAATGGACTTATGAAGGACTATCCACAAGTTTTAAAAAATGCAAGGGTTAGAGACGAATTAAAAAATAGATACGAAGAATTTCCTGATATAATTAAGGCAATAAGAGAAGTGGAAGAAGCTTATCACGGAAGTGGAAGAGTTGTAATTAGACCATCTGGTACAGAAGCTCTTGTTCGCGTTATGATTGAAGGCGAAGACACTGTTAAACTTTCACAAGATGCTGATAAACTGGTAAAAATTATTGAAGAGAAACTGAATTAGGAGCAAATAATGTACAAAATAATATCAGATACAAGCTGTGATTTATCGAAAGAAGAAATAAAAGAATTGGGAATTGAATATGTACCCTTTAAAATTTCTATTGATGGCGTTGAGTATGAAGATGATGACAATTTAAATATGGAAGAATATTTGGACAAAATGGAAAAGACAGAAAACGCAATAAAGACAGCTTGTCCATCCCCCTATGATTATTTAAAAATTATTGAAGAAAATTCCGACAAGGACCTTTATATTCTTACAATTTCCTCAAAATTATCCGGATCTTACAATTCTGCCAAAATTGCAGAACAGGAAGCAAGGGAGAAGTTTAAGGACATAAAAATTCATGCAATTGACACAAAGGCTGCCTCAGCAGGGCACACAAGAGTTGTTTTAAAACTTTTAGATTTAGTTAAGGATAAAAGTTTTGAAGAAGTTGTGCCTGCCATCGAAAGTGAAGTCAACAATTCTACAACTATGTTTGTCCTTGAAAGCATGAAAAATTTAATAAAAAACGGAAGAATAAAAAAGTCTGCTGGCCTCATTGCCAATGTCTTAAATATTAGACCTATTATGATTTCAAAGGATGGAGATATTGAACTATTTGAGATCAATCGAGGTATAAAAAAATCTCTTGATAAGATGATTAAGGCAATTGGAAGTGAATGCAAAGCAGGTGCCCCAAATCTTATTACAATTTCCTATGTCAAGAACAAAGAGCGTGCAGAGCAAATTAAAGATAAAATTGAAGAACTATACCAAGATGTAATAGTTCATGTGAGACACACTAATGGTCTTTCCTCTGGATACGCAGACATTGGAGGTATTGTAATAGGTTTTTGAGGTGAATTATGAGAAAAAGCGAAAATGAAAAAAATTTTGAAGAAAAAATTAATACTGCTTTTAGAGAAGAAAATTTTAAAGAGATTGGCGATTTAATTGGCGAGGGGATTGACACTGCCATTGATGTAACTAGGTCATCTCTCAACAAATTTATAAATAAAAACAAGGTGGATTTGCCCTACAGCGTGCAAAATGACGACAGAATTATAAATCAAAACCCAAAAACTGTTAAAAGAGTGAAGACTTGGGGCTTTATTGCCAAGGCTTCAATAGTTGTTCACCTATTTGCACTCTTTGGATTTCTAATGGACATGTTTGATACTTATGGAACAATTAGAGAAGATCTCCCAGCTTTAATTTTCTGGGTTCTACCTGCTCTTGTAATTTCTTTTTATCTAAATTACAGAGTAAAAAAAGATAAGGATCAAATAATTAGATTTAGAAAGTACAATCGTGAAATTGGAAATAACACAGTTATACCAACAGCTGACCTTGCTGCTATAACTGCAAAGCCAATTGATTTTACAATAAATGATCTCTTAAATATGATTGAAAAGGACTATTACAGACAAGCTCGAATTGTGGAAAATGGCGAACTTTTTATTTTAGATTCCAATACCTATAAGCTTTACAAGGAAGAAATGCTTCGCGACCCCAAGGAAAGGTATGAGGAGCTAGAAGAAAAGGAAAGTAATGCTCTTGTAGAAGAATATTTATCTAGGGCAAAAAGAGATGTAACAGCTTTAACAGAAATGACTCCAAAACTTAGAGAGCCAATGAAAGCTAAGATAAGTGAATTTTTACAAATAGTTGGGAAAATTTTTGAACTTTTAAAGGAAAATCCAAATACAGCAAAGGATTTAGACAAGGTCATAAATTTTTACTTGCCAACCACAGTAAAACTCATGGATAATTACATCGACCTAAGTGAAAAACCAACAGATTCAGTAAAATCATCTTTAAAATCAATGGAGCAAACTATGGATTTAGTAAATGATGGATTTATGAAAATGTTAGATAATATTTACCAAGAAAAGATCATGGACCTTTCAAGTGACATGAGTGTTTTAAAATCAATGCTTAGACAAGAAGGACTTTTAGACCAAGATAACTTTAATTTAGGAGGAAAATAAAATGGATAAAGAAATAAAATTATCCTTAACAGATGATTTCGAAGATCTAAATAAAGACAATGTATTACATGAAATGAAATTAGTTGACGAAAAAAATGAAGTGAGATTAAGTCCTGAAGAAGAAAAACAAGTTGAGGAATTTGCAAAGACAATTGATATAACAAATTCAAATATAGTTTTGCAATATGGAATTGGGGCACAGAGAAAAATTTCTAACTTTTCAGAAAAAACTCTTGAAAGTGTCAAGACTAAGGACCTTGGCGAAGTTGGCGACTTGCTCTCTGGTGTGGTAAATGAACTAAAGAGCTTTGATGTCGATGAAGATGACAACAAACTAGTTGGATTTTTCAAAAAGCAACTTAATAGTGTCACTTCTTTAAAGACAAAATACGATTCTGCAGAAAAAAATGTAAACAACATTATAAAGGCACTTGAAGACCATCAAGTCACTCTCATGAAAGACATTGCTATGCTGGACCAGATGTATGAACTAAATGAAAATTATTACAAGGAACTTAGCATGTACATACTTGCTGGCAGAAAAAAATTGGAAGAAGCAACAAATGTTGAACTTCCAAAACTTCAAGCAAGGGCACAAGAGACAAACCTACCTGTAGATGCACAAGTGGCAAATGATTATGTAAATATGATTAGCAGGTTTGAGAAGAAACTTCACGATTTGGACTTAACTAGAATGGTTTCAATTCAAATGGCGCCACAAATTAGAATGGTGCAATCATCAAACACAGTTATGGTTGAAAAAATTCAATCCACAATTGTAAATACAATTCCACTTTGGAAGTCTCAAATGGTAATTGCCCTAGGTGCAAATCACTCTAAGGAAGCTGCCAAGAGCACCAAGGAAGTAACTGATTTAACTAATAAACTTTTGAAGAAAAATGCAGAGACCTTAAAGCAAACTACAGTTGACACTGCAAGGCTTTCTGAAAGAGGAATAGTCGACATTGACACAATTAAGCACACCAATGACCAACTTATATCTGCTTTAAATGAAGTTCGTCAAATTCAAATTGAAGGCCACAAGAAGCGCGAAGAAGCATCACTTGAATTAAGAAAGATTGAAGAAAATTTAAAGTCTTCACTAATAGAAATTGCCAATAAATAATTTTAAATTTTAAAAAACTTAATAAAATGATAAAAGCCGAGAAGAAATCTTCTCGGCAATTTTTTTCATAAAATATTATTTAAGTTATAAAACTTATCTAAAGCTTATTTTTCCCTCTTCAATTGAATCAATAATGGCAAGGGAAAGTAAATCGTAGCCCATATCCCTTATAATTTTGCCGCCTTCTTGGAAGCCCTTTTCTATGGCAACTGATACTCCAGATACAGTTGCCCCTGCTTGATTTGCAACATCAATTAGTCCCTTTAGGGCATTTCCTTCAGCCAAGAAGTCGTCGATTATAAGTAAATTGTCTTCAGGAGACAAAAATCTTTTAGAAACTGTAATTGTATAATTTTTCTTTGTAGTAAAGGATTCAACCTTTGATTCATAAACATCGTCGCCAATATTTAAAGTTTTTTGCTTTTTACAAAAGACGACCATGGCATCGTCAAAATGCTTTGATGCAACAGTGGCAAGGGCAATGCCACTTGCTTCAATTGTAAGGATTTTATTTATTTTTTTATCTTTAAAATAGTTTGCCATCTCTGCGGCAAGGTTATCCAAAAATTTTATGTCAAGTTGGTGATTTAAAAATGAATCTACCTTTACAATATTTCCATCTAAAATTCTTCCGTCTTTAATAATTCTTTCTTCTAATAATTTCATTTTACACCTCTCGATTTATTTTAAGTCATTAGGATAAACTAATCAAGACCAGTAATTATTTATTAAAAAAATATCTACTGTGGTATAATAAAGATATGAAGTACATATTTTTGTTATTAATTTTTTTGACGGCCTGCTCTAAGGACATAGTTTTAGATAGGATAGAGATTAATGATGTAAGTGCAGAAATTATTTCTCAGGACCATAAATTTGGCAGGGATTTAAAAATAAAGGCTAAGGGCAATGAATTTATTATTGATGTAGAGGAACTTAAAGCTTGGAAAGTTGATTTTTGTAATGTTGATGGAGGTGAGATGGAGCTTGCACTTGGCGTTTACAAAAAGACGCCCTTTGATCCAAAATTTGATAGGAGATGTTTCTTATACAATATTGACTTTAAAAATAGAAAGTTAAAGCCAAAACTTAGAATTTCGAGACTCTATAATCCTATTGTGGATTTTAATTTGTGCGATATTGATGGCGACTCTTACGACGAAATTATTTCAATCGAGAAAAATATTGATGGCAATTATTTATTTGGAGTCTATGACTGGACTAACTTCGCCTTTCAAAGAAACCACGGCAGCATGATTTTAAAGGAAGAGCCAAAGTTTTTAGATAAGGAGAAAAAAGTTGAAATTAATGGCAGCGAGAGAGAATTATATTTAGAGGGAGATGAAATTAAATGGAAGTAAGGAAAAAAATACTTATTGCTTCACTTATAGGACTTTCACTTTTGACAGGATGTAAAAATAATAAAGTGAACTTGCCAGAAAAGGAAGCGGCAAAAATTGAACTGAAGGACACAAAATTTTTAGATGAAATGGAAAATAAAACTACATATATTGACTACAAGCTTTCTGACTTTACGCCAAGTGTGAAAGATTATAAGGTAGCTGAAGATTTTTCCAATGTAGTTAATTTTTCAAAATATGGAGATTTTACAGACAAGCAAAAAGAAATGCTTCTAAAAAATGGTTTTGTAATTACTAAACCAAAGAATTTAGAAGACAATGAGTACATGGAAGAGCCTTGGAACTATGAATTTGACCAAATTCACCAAATTTATGAAGACAACGAGTATCAATTCTTGGCAAGTTTTGTGACAACTGATTCAGTAACTCACATCTTCCACATTTTTTATGATGGATTTTTGAGAAATCTTGAAAAAGATGAGCTTTATCCAAAATCTATTGACTTAAATAAAAAATTACTTGCAGAAAATATTAGTCTTTATGAAGAAATCAAAAATGAAAGATTAAAGGACCTACAAATAAAAAATATTGTCTTTATTGCCACTGGTCTTAAACTCTTGGGAGAAGAGCCAGAAAATTTGCCAGGAAAGGCAAAAGAATTAGTTGACGAAGAAATGAAAAATGTATCTCAAGAGGGAGTTTCTACATCTGTTATAAGTGGAAGAGATGTAGACTATTCACAACTTAAACCAAGAGGACACTACACTCGCAGCGAAGAATTAAAAAAATATTTTTCAGGCACAATGTATTTTGGTCAAGTTGGACTATTTATAGAAAATGATGGAAAACCTGATGAAGATAGTATCTTGCAAGGACTACTTCTAACTCACTCAATTTATAAAAATCCTGAAATTTTAAAGACTTGGGAAGATTTAGTTGAGCCAATTGACTTTTTAGTTGAATCTGCCGATGACCTTTCTATAAGAGAATATGCGAGGACGCTTTATGGAGTCTACGGAAAAGATTTTGACATAAATAAATTAGATGATGAGAAAAATTTAAGTAGTGCCTATAAAGTTTTAAGTGACTATCCTGATCCACAAGTAGCTGGTTTTATGGGCAAGTCCTTTAGATTTATGCCACAAAGAGCTGTCATGGATAGCGTCCTTATGCAAAATGTCGTTGACATAGCGAGGGATGACAAGCCATCTGATAGACCAATTTATTCTGGTCTAGACCTTATGACTGCCTTTGGCAATGAAAAGGCAAGGGAAATTCAAAAGGAAGATCCATATAATTCTCACTGGGATAAGTACCAAGAGAAGACTGATGAAAATATAGCTACTGTGAAAAAAATGGATGACTTAGATTGGCAAAAGAATATGTATCGAGGCTGGCTATGGATGCTAAAGTCCTATGACCAAAAATTTGGCGAAGGCTACCCAATGTTTATGAGAAATGATGCTTGGGAAAGGAAGGACCTAGTATCTGCCCTTGGATCTTTTGCAGAGTTAAAACACGACACAGTTTTATATGGCAAGGCTGTCATGGCAGAAATGGGTGGCGGAGGAGATTTTGAAATTCCAAAATCCTACGTTGAACCAAATGTAGAGCTTTACGAAAAATTAAATTGGCTTCTTGAATTTACAAAGGTCAATTTAAAAAATCGCGATATGTTAAGCTCCAAGTATGAAGAAAAAATAAATAACTTCCAAGCCATGGTAGTGAAGTTTAGAGACCTTTCTATTAAAGAACTTCAAAATGAGCCACTAACAGAAGAAGAGATTGAATACCTATTGTACATTGGTGGAGAAATGGAAAGTCTAATGGTTGACTTCGTAGAATCTACAGACGAAAATCAAATCTCTTATTGGTATGAAATCCAAAATGCAACAGACAGGAGGATGCCAGTTGTAGTTGACTTAATGAGAGTTGTAGAAAATAGCGTTGGCCTTCCTAAGGATGAAATTTCTCACATAGGAACAGGCAAGCCAATGGAAATTTTTGTAATCTATCCTCATGAGGGAAAACTTTACATGGGTAGGGGCGCAACTTTCTCCTACTACGAATTTTTAAATAAGGAAAGACTTACTGATGAAGAATGGCAAAAGATGGTTTATGACGAAGTAATAGATTTTCCAGCTTGGTACAAGGACCTTGTGACAGAAGAAAAGGAAGCTATAGAATTTGATAGCTATGGACCAGATTATGAAGAAAGCTTGTATAAAGAATAGTTAAAGAGGGCCAGTCCCTCTTTTTTTCTTGCAAAATTTTAAATTTGAAATTAACATGTGTTATAATGTTTTGAGGTGATAATATGCTTTTAGAATTAGTTGAAAAGAGAAGAAGTATAAGAAAATTTACTGACGAAAAAGTTTCTGATGAGGACTTAAAGGAAATTTTAACTATTGCACTTCATGCCCCAACGGCAAAAAATAGAAATCCAGTGAGGTATATTGTAATTCGAGATAAAAAAAGGCTAGAAGAACTTTCTAACTTTAAGAAAAATTCGGCTAAGTTTCTTGCAAATGCAAATCTTGCCATTGCTGTCATTACAGACAAAGAAATTGCAGCAAATACCAACCATCAAGATGCATCTATAGCTGCAACTTTTATTTTACTTGCCGCAGCTGACTTAGATCTTGGTGCAACTTGGGCAAATGTAGTTGATGCAAGACATGAATCTGGAATTTCTGCTCAAGAATTTTTACACAAATTTTTTGACTTAGAGGACAAGTTTGATGTGGAATGTATAATTGGCATAGGTCATCCAGCAGAAGAAAAGTCAGAAAAAGTTCCCTTTGAATATTCTGAAAATGTATTTGAGGATCTCAATGATAAAGTTAAATAATTTAGAAGAAACGGAAAAATTTGGAAGGTTTTTGGGGGAAAATTTAAGACCAGGAGATGTACTTTGCCTCAACGGAGACTTGGGAGCAGGTAAGACTACTCTCACGAAGAGCATTGCCCTTGGACTTGGCATTGATGACTATGTAACTAGCCCAACTTTTACCATAGTTAATGAATACTATGGCAAGATTAACCTTTATCACATTGACACCTATCGCCTTGACGACAAAGTTGATGTGGCTTATCTTGGCTTTGATGAATACTTTTATTCTGATGGCGTGACAATAGTGGAATGGGCAGAAAAAATTAAGGAGGCTCTTCCAGAGGAATATATTGAGATAAATATTTCATCAAGTGGAGACACTAGAGAGCTTGAAATTAATTTTATTGGCAATAGATTTGAAAGGCTGAAGGAGAAATTAAATGAAAGTTTTGGGAATTGACACTTCTACAAAGACAACGGCAATAGGACTTATTGAAGACGAGGAAGTCCTTTGCGATTATAATTTAACAGGTCGTGTGGCTCACTCTGAATCTGTAACAGATATGATTCATGAAATTTTTAAAAAATTTGAATTTACCCTAGAAGACATAGATTTAATTGCAGTGGGTCTAGGTCCAGGGTCTTTTACAGGTCTAAGAATTGGCATTACTATAGCCAAGGTCATGGCTTTTGCCCTTGATGTAGATGTAATTGGAGTTTCATCTCTTCTTGCAAATTCCATGTCAGATTATGGTATTGTGTCAACAATAGTTGATGCAAGGCGTGGCAATGTCTATGCTTCAATAATAAAAAATGAGGACGAGCCAGAAGTTCTATTTGAAGATGAAATTCTATCCTTTGAGAAATTCAAAGATGAACTCAATAAATACCAAGAAATAACTATTGCAGGACTTGATGGAGATAAATTTATTGGAGAAATTAGTAATGGCAAATTGTCAAAAAATAAGGCAATGAGGGGCTCAAACATTGCAAGGCTGGGTCTAATAGACTACAAAAAGAATGGTCCCATGGACGCCTTTAATTTAGTTCCTAATTATTTAAAAATTTCTCAGGCAGAAGCACAATATGAAAAGAATAACGAGACTGGCAAATAAAAATGATGTAGATGGAATTTATGAAATTGAAGCAGCAAACTTCAACTTTCCTTGGTCAAAAAATGCCATAGAAAATTCCATTATCAATGATGACTTGCAGGACATAGTAATAACTGAAGTTGATGGAATCTTAGTAGGCTACATCAGCTACATGATAGTCTTCGATGAGATTCACATAGCAAATGTTGCTGTGAGAAGTGAATACAGGGGACAAAAAATTTCTCTTGACCTCTTTGATTTTTTGACAAAAAAAGCAGATGAGGAGAAATTAAAAATAACTTTAGAAGTTGCAGAGAAAAATAAAATTGCAATTAATTTATACAGAAAATATAATTTTAAAATATCAGGAATGAGAAAAAATTATTACGGCATTGACAGAGATGCCTATATAATGTGGAGGGAGTGATGAGATGAAAGTTTTGGCAGTGGAATCATCATGCGATGAAACTTCAGTTGCCGTTGTGAAAGATGGTCGCGAAGTTTATTCAAATGTAATTGCATCCCAAATTGACACTCACAAAAAATTTGGCGGAGTTGTGCCTGAAATTGCATCAAGGCAACATGTTGAGGCTATAAATACAGTCTTAAAGGAAGGACTTGACCAGGCGGGCGTAAAGCTAGAAGATATAGATATTATTGCAGCTACAAAGGGACCAGGTCTTATTGGTGCACTTTTAGTTGGACTTAGTGCAGGGAAGGCTCTTGCACTTGCTACAGGCAAGCCCTTTGTTGGAGTTAACCACATAGTTGGTCATGTGTGTGCCAATTATATTTCCTTTAGGGATTTAGAGCCTCCTTTTATTGGTCTAATTATTTCTGGTGGTCACACTTATTTAATTGAAGTTAAGGACTATGTTGACTTTACTCTTCATGGAAGGACTGTTGACGATGCAGTGGGAGAAGCCTTTGACAAGGTTGCAAGGTCCCTTGGTCTTGCCTATCCAGGTGGACCACTAATTGATGCTCTTGCAAAAAAAGGAAAAGAGACAATTGAATTTCCAAGAGTAATGATTAAAGAGGACAATTATAATTTTTCCTTTAGCGGACTTAAGACAGCCGTCCTAAATTATTTAAACAGCACA
Organism: Peptoniphilus hominis (ex Hitch et al. 2025); assembly: GCF_040096015.1. NCBI lineage: Bacteria > Bacillati > Bacillota > Tissierellia > Tissierellales > Peptoniphilaceae > Peptoniphilus > Peptoniphilus hominis (ex Hitch et al. 2025). The sequence continues at coordinate 21,757 of NZ_JBBMFO010000010.1, forward strand.
AGGCTTCGTGGCGAAGAAATTGTAACAGAAGATGTGTGCAAGTCCTTCCAAGAGGCAGTAGTTGATGTCCTTCTTGAAAAATCCTTTAGACTTGCAAGGGAAAAGAAGATGGATAAAATTGTTCTATGCGGCGGAGTTTCTGCCAACTCAAGAATTAGAGAGGCCTTTGAAGAAAGGGGAGGAGAAGAAAATATAAAAATTTTCTATCCTGAACTTAAACTTTGCACGGACAATGCAGCCATGATTGCATCAGCTGCCTATTACGAATACATGGCAGGAAAAGTTGATGAAGAAAATTTTGCAAATCCTAACTTAGGCTTAAAGTAGGTTTGCAAAAAAATAAAAAGTGCATTCCTGCACTCTTTATAAATTATTTATAAATTTTAAAATTTCCATCTTAGAAAGATTATTTTCAAAAACTTCTAAGTGGTCAATGCCCATGATGTCGTGGGCATTTTTTATGCCTTCTTGCACTAATTTTTCTACAGAATAAAGTTCTCCAAAGTCAGAATTTTTAGAAGAGATGAAAAATAAATTGCAAATTTTATTTATATTTCTCTTGTAACTTTCGCCAGGGATTTTTTTGTAGTTTTCAAAAACTGAAATGCTTACATTTTTTAAATTAAACCTTAAATCTGCATAGTTTTCTTCCAAGTTAAAAAGCTTAATTAGTGCGAAAAAGAAGTCTTCGCCATTTAAGGCTTTAAAAGCATCACCTACGAAAATGGAATTTTTATTTGGATTTAAAATTTTTAAAATTACCTCATTGCCAACAATTTTTGCAGAGATGCCAGACTTTACTTTGAAGATGAAAAAATCATTATCTTGCAAATTTTTCTTTAACTTCTTTATAAAAGAGTCGTCAGAAAATTCTAAACTGACAAATAAAATTGATGAGTCTCTAGTCTTTCCCTCGATTTCCTTGTAAATATTTTGTGCAGAAAAATTATTTTTTGAAATGTAGCTAGATAAAATTTTTTCAGGAATGTTAGTTGTGTTTCCCAATGCCAAATTTGACAGATAAGTTGGAGATTCAATGGAAATAATGTCCTTTAAATCAGTTAAAACTTCTTCGACTTGCTCATTTTTTTCAAAAGTTAGTTTATCTACATAATTATCTTTAGCATTGAAGTCGATAAACTTATAATCGTCATAAAAGTTTACACCAAGCTCAATTAAATAGTCCCTTAAAAATTTATAAATTCTATCTGTATCCAGATCAAAATAAGATTCTGAGCCTATAAAATCTAATAAAGCTTCCTTTAATTCATGAACAGGAGAAGTTGACTTCAAGTTGTAGATGCTAGCCAAGTAATAAAATAAATTTGAACTTAAAAAGTCGGTGAACAAGAAGTATTGTTCAAGGGAAGTTTTATTATCTAACTCCATGGGATAAAGCATTAGCTTGTATAATTTCTTTTTGCTTGCCTCGTCTACATGGCACAGATCAGAAAATTTATTTAAAGACAAGTCCAAAAGCATGGGCTTTTCTTTTTTTGCAATTTTTTCAGAGATTTTATTTAATTCATCTTCATCTAAAATATTTTTCAACACTTCATAGGTGTTTTTAAAATTAAATTCTGAAAACCTATTGTCAAAGGTTTTATAATTATTTTCGCCTTCCTTTATTTTTACAAATTCGTTAAAGTTCTTAGTGTAAATATTTATATTAAGTGGCGATAAATTTGCGTGATTTATAAGAGCGTAGGCAAGGGCTAAATTTCCAAAGCCGTCGCCAAGTAAGTAAGCTTTTGAGTTTTCGTCGCGATTAGGCATTAAGACTTTTACATCATCATCGGAGACTTTTTTTGCAGCAAAAATGGCAGCAGAAATTGTTGCAGCTGCAATAGCTAATTTTTTGATGTCATCTTTTCTTGACATAATCTCACCTCGATTTAATTTTACCCAATTTTTACAAGACTTAATTCAATTTGTTAAATTGTTTTTTTACAAGTATAATAAGGACTGGAGGGATTAACTTGAAAAATTATAAATTAATCGAAGAAAAATATATAGACGAAGTTGCATCAAATTGCAAGGTCTATTCTCATATAAAAACTGGCGCAAAAGTATTGACACTGGAAAATAATGACGACAACAAGGCCTTTGGCATAGGCTTTAGAACACCACCTGAAAGGGGAAATGGAGTTTGCCATATTGTTGAGCACTGCGTACTTTCTGGCTCAAGAAAATTTAAAACTAAGGAGCCCTTTATGGATTTAATAAAGTCATCACTGCAAACTTTTTTAAATGCCATGACTTTTCCAGACAAGACAATTTATCCTGTGTCAAGTCGAAATGAAAAGGACTTTTATAACTTAATGGATGTCTATTTAGATGCAGTTTTTTATCCAAGCATCTATGAAGAAGAAAAAATATTTCTACAAGAAGGTTGGCATTACGATTTAAAAAGTGAAGATGACGAATTAAAATATAATGGCGTTGTCTACAACGAAATGAAGGGAGTTTATTCTTCATCAGAAAATATTGTATCCGATGCCATGATATTTAATCTTCACGAAAATTCATCCTATGGAGTGGACTCTGGTGGCGACCCAAAATTAATACCAAGCCTTTCCTATGAGGAATTTAAAAATTATCACAAAAAATATTATCATCCATCAAATTCCTACATCTACCTCTATGGAAATCAAAATATGGAAGAGGCACTTGATTTCATAGACAAAAATTATTTAGCTGACTTTGATAGACAAGAAATAAATTCACAAATAATTTTAAATGATGAATTAAAGGATACTAAGGATGTTGAAATTACTTTTTCTGCTTCAAAGGAAGAGATGAAGGAAAAAATCGACTATCTTTCCAAGGGTTGGACTATTGGCTATGCTAATTCAAAGATGGATGTCTTCATGCGTGACCTTTTGGCTGAACTTTTAATTGATGCCCAAGCTGGACCACTTAAAAAGGCAATTCTTGAGGCAGGACTAGCTGAAGATGTTTATTCAGAAACTTCATCCTCACTTCCACTGGACCTTTCCATTGTCCTAAAAAATACTGACGCAGATAAAAAAGATGAGTTTTTAAAAATTTTAGATGAAACCTTAAGAGACTTAGTGGAGAATGGTATTGACAGAGATCTTCTTGAAGCAACTTTAAATAAATTTGAATTTATCTTTAGAGAAGGCGGCGGCACACAAAAGGCAATAATTTATTATATAAGGGCCCTAAACTCATGGCTTTACGATCAGTCACCACTGGATGCCCTATATTACAATGATGTTTTATCTGAAGTTAAGGAAAAACTTGATGACAAGTTCGTTGAAAATTACATCAAGGAAAAATTAATTGACAACAATTATTCTGTAAACTTATCTGCAAGACCTGAACTTGATAAAAATGAAAGAGAAGAAAAAGAATTAAGGGAAGAACTAAAAACTTTAAAGGAAAAAATGACTAAGGAAGAAAGGGAAGAAGTCATTAAAAAAAGCCTTGAACTAGAAAAATATCAAAGCCAGGAAGACTCTCTTGAAGCAAAAGAAACTATTCCATCTCTTGAACTTTCTGACATTGACGAAAAAGTCACAGACTATGAATTGGAAGAAGATAAAATTGGAGATGTGCTTTACCTAAAGTCTAATCAAGAGACAAATGGCATTGTCTACACAACAATTTCTCACGATATTTCCTTTGTTGAAAAAGATGAAATAGAAACAATGTCTCTTCTTCTATCCTTAATCGGACTAATTGACACGAAAAATTATTCTTACGAAAAATTAAATAACGAAATTTATAAATCAACTGGTGGCATTAGCTTTAATCCAACTGTCTATGTTGACTCCAAGGACAAGGAAAAGTATTCTCTTAGAATGAACATCAAGATGAAATCAACGGCAGACAATGTAAAGAGAGGTCTTGAAATAGTTGAAGAAATTATGAATAATTCACTTCTCGATTCAAAAAAGAGAATTAAGGAACTTTTAAACATTTTGAAGTCAAGAGTTGAGTCCACTATGCTACAAAATGGACATCAATTTATAATTTCAATTTTAAAATCATACTACTCAAGGGTTGCAGACCTCCAATCTCACATAGGGGGACTTGATTATTATGACTTCATGAGAGATTTAGTGGAAAACTTTGAAGACAGATGGAAAGAATTTGAAAAAGATTCTGAAAAAATTTATAAGAAATTATTTGTAAGAGATAATCTAATAATTTCAACAACGGGAAATATTTCTGACTTAAATAAAATTAAGGATGACTTAAAAAATTATATAGAAAAATTAGAAGTTAAGAATGTAAAGCCTTGCTCATATAAATTTAAAAGTGACAATAAAAATGAGGGCTTCTACACAACTTCCAATGTAGTCTATGTGTCAAAGGGCTACGACCTTGAAGAACTGGGCATAAAATACACAGGAGACCTTACAGTTCTTGCCAACATATTAAATTCATCCTACCTTCACAACGAAATTAGGGCAAAGGGTGGAGCCTACGGTGCAGGTATTACCATTGGAAGAAATGGCGACATGGCAACTTACTCCTACAGAGATCCAAATTTGAAAAATACTGTAGAAGTTTATGATAGCATAGGAAAATTTGTTGAGAATTTAAAAATGTCAGAGGTCTACTTAAAGGACTTTATCATCGGCTCTATGAATGCCTTTGACCCACTTCTATCACCAGAACAAATTGGAGATATAAATTTATCAAGATTTATAACTGGACTCACAGCAGAAGATATAGAAAAATCTAAAAAAGAAGCCTTGGAAACTAAGGTAGAAAAATTAAATTCCTATGGAAAAATATTTGATAAGGCCATGAAGAAAAATTATCTAGCAGCCTTTGGCAGTGAAAGTATAATAAGAGTTGACGGAGACCTATTTAAGGAAATTAAATCAATTAAATAGTTGGAGGATTTATGCTAAATTATCCAAAAATATTAGAAAAAATTGAAAAATTAATGAAAGAGGCGGGAGAAATTTTCTTTGATCTTGATCCAAAAAATAATTTCGAGATGAAGGGCAGAAATGATTTCGTCACAGAAGTTGATTTTGAAGTGCAAGAATTTTTAGAAAAAAATCTTTTAAATTTAATTGAGGGCTCCAACCTCTTGGCAGAAGAAAAGGGCAAGTCCAGTGAAGACTTAAGGGACTACACTTGGGTCTTGGACCCCGTAGACGGCACGACAAATTTAGTTCACGGCTTTAACCATTCTGTCATAAGCCTTGCACTTTTAGTAAAATCAGAAATTGTTCTTGGAGCAATTTATGATCCCTTTAGAGATGAATTTTTCTCTGCAATTAAGGGTCAAGGTGCAAAACTAAATGGTGGTGAGATAAAAGTCTCTCCTGATAAAAATTTTTCAGACACCCTAATTGGAGCTGGCACTGGTGGAGGCAGAGCTGGTCGTTCTAATGAGACCTTTGAAATGCTGAGATTTATCTTTGATAGGACCAATGGCATAAGAAGGCTTGGCACTGCTGCCCTAGAGATGTGTTATGCAGCTTGTGGCAGGTACGATGCCTTTATAGATGATGCTCTTAATCTTTGGGACTATGCTGCTGGCAGCCTAATAGTTAGAGAGGCAGGGGGCATTGTCATAAATATGCATGGCGAAGAAGTCCACTGTGAAAAGCATGGCGGCATAATTTGTGGCAACAGACTGGCAGTTGAAGAACTGAAAAGATTTATATATTGAAGCACGGCTTATGCCGTGTTTTTTTTACTTTTTAAAAGACAATAAAGGGGATATAATTAAAATAAGAAAATTTACATATAATAAAGAATAATTTTACAAAAAATTTACAATTTAAGACTAAGATATTTAAGAGGGGATTTATGAGACACGCAATAGTAGATATAGGTTCAAATACAATAAGGCTTATTGTCTTTGATATTGAAGAAAATAGCAAAAATTTTAAAAAAGTTTTAAACAAGAAGTACACTGCAGGACTTATTACTTATGTGCATGATGGCGAGCTTTCAGGCAAGGGAATAAAAAAACTTATAAAAACTCTTGCCAGCATAAAAAATATTGTCCTTGAACTTAATGTGGACACTTTTTCGCCCTTTGCAACGGCTTCACTTAGAAATTTGGAAAACACTGAAGAAGTCCTAGAAGAAGTAAAAAGAGAACTTGACATTGACATTGATGTCTTGGAGCAAGTTGACGAAGCCTTCCTTGGCAATGTGGGCATAAGAAGTGAAATAAGAGTAGATAGGGGAGTTACTATTGATATTGGTGGTGCCAGTACAGAAATAGTTTATTTCGAAGTAGATGGACCTCAAGAGTTTATCAACTTAAAGACTGGTTCACTGCTTCTTTTTGGAGAAAATGTATCAAGAATTTTACCAAAGAAAAGTGAAATTCGTTCAATTGAAAAGGCTGTTCTTCGAGAAATTAATTCCTCACATTTTTCTGCTAAATCAAACAAATTAATAGGAATTGGTGGAACTATAAGGACAACTGGTAAGGTAATTGCAGATTTGTGGTCTTCAGATGAAGAACATTTTACTTTAAAGGATATCTACAAGCTCCTTGATCTAATTAATGATAGGAACACTGAGACTATTAGGTCCATTATTAGGATTAATCCTGCCCGAATACACACCTTAATCCCTGGCATAATTATTTTAAAAACTGTAATGGAAAAACTTGGAATAAATGAAATCCAGGTTTCTGACAATGGTCTTAGAGAAGGTTATTTAATTTATAAAGTATTGGAAGGTAATAATGAAATCTTATTTTCAAAATAGAGAGCTGTCCTGGCTCAGATTTAACGAGAGAGTTTTATTAGAAGCAACTGAAGATAGGGTACCAGACCTTGAAAAATTAAAATTCGTCAGCATTTTTGTTTCAAATTTAGATGAATTTTTCATGGTGAGGGTGGGATCTCTTCACGATCTCTCTTCTCTAAAAAAAGAAGTTAAAGACAACAAAACTGGCATGAGTGCAGAAGAACAAATCAATGCAATTTTAAATGCCTTGCCAGAAATGTACAGAGAAAAAGATGAAATTTTTAAAAATGTAAGCGAAAGTTTAGAAAAGTCCAACATCAAAAAGTTAAAATACAGTGATTTAAATATAGAGCAAAAAAAGTTTGTGGAAGATTTTTACATGAAGAGAATTGACCAATTGGTCTCTCCTCAAATTGTTGACTTAAATCATCCCTTTCCTTTTTTAGAAAATACTAAGTTATATGCCTTTGCCCACCTTGAAAAGAACAAAGAAAAGGTCTTTGGAATAGTTCCTGTAAGGAATACTTATCCAAAATACTTACTTCTTCCTGGTGAAAATGTAGAGTACATTTTGATGGAAGAAATTATCTTAAATCAAATTGATCAAATTTTTAAAGAATATAAAATTTTATCAAAGAACATAATTAAGGTGACTAGAAATACTGACTTTGTCGATGACAGAGACACTTGGGAAGAGTTTGACGACTACACTGAATACATGAAGAGCATATTGAAAAAGAGAAAGAGGCTTAATGTAGTAAGGCTTGAATCAGAAGGCAAGCTTTCCAAGCAGGCTCTCAGCTTTTTGCTAGAAAAAATTGAACTGACTGAAGATGCTTATTTCCCTCTTGAGTCACCTCTCAACATGAAATATGTTTTTTCTTTAATCGATGAAATTCCACAGGCAATAAAGAGCAAGCTCTTGTATAAAGATCTGATTCAATATAATCCTGCTGACTTTACAAGAAGTGTAATTGAAGATGTAAGACACAAGGACAGGATTTTGTCCTATCCTTATGAAAGTATGGACACCTTTTTAAGTCTGTTAAAGGAAGCAGCCAATGATCCAGACTGTAAATCCATAAAAATTACAATTTATAGGCTTGCGAAAAATTCCAAGGTTGTTAGATATTTGACAGAAGCTGCACAAAATGGAAAGGAAGTAACAGTTTTTGTAGAATTAAAGGCAAGGTTTGATGAAGAATCAAATATAAATTATGCTAATATCCTTTATGAAGAAGGCTGCAACATTATTTATGGCTTTAACAAGTATAAGATGCACTCAAAAATTTGCCTAATCACCTTTAGAAATCCTAAGACAGAAAATTTGAATTACATCACTCAAATTGGCACAGGAAATTATAACGAGTCAACTGCAAAACAATACACAGACTTTTCACTAATGACTGCAAGCCCAGAAATTGGTCTTGATGCCACAGACTTTTTCAAAAATATGTCCATAGGAAACCTAGACGGCAAGTATATGCACCTCTTGCAGTCGCCAACTACATTAAAGACTGGCTTAATGCATCATGTGGAAAGCGAAATTGCAAAAGGGGAAGATGGTTATATCCTCTGCAAATTTAATTCCCTAACTGACAAGGACTTCATCGAAAAATTTATCGAAGCTTCACAAAAAGGAGTAAAGGTGGATTTAATAATCAGGGGAATTTCTTGTCTACTTCCTGGTATAAAAGGTCAAAGCGAAAACATAAGGATTAGATCAATCGTTGGAAGGTTCTTGGAACATCCTAGGGTATATGTCTTTGGAAAAGAAAATCCAGTGATGTATATATCTTCTGCAGACTTGATGACTAGAAATACAGAGAACAGGGTGGAAATAGCTACGCCAATCCTAGATTCAGAAATAAAAGAAAGAATTTTAAAATATTTGCAAGTCCAAATGGAGGACAATGTTGGTGCAAGACTTATGAATAGCAGCGGTGAATATGAAAAAATAAAAGATGATGGCGAAAAAATTTCTTCTCAAAGTTACTTTGTAAAGGAAGCAGAAGAAAAGAACTTTGCTGCAAAAAGCAAAGTAGAAAAAATAATTGTAGAGAGAGGAAAAGCAGAAGATAAGGAAAGTGAAAAGAGGGAATCTTTCTTCGGCAAACTATTAAAAATCTTTAAAAAATAAAATTATTTTACTCTCGGTGATTCTGGGAGTATTCTTAATTCCAAAAGCTGTTAAAAATTTTAGGAAAATCTAAAAGAAAAATTTTTACTTAGTCTTTACTCAAAATTTTTATCAAATATACACTTTTTCATTAAAATTAAGGCAATCCTATTTGTTACATCCACAGGTGTGACCAGCTTAACAAGTTTTGAAAAACTATTGACAATTAAAAATTAAATTGTTAATATCTAAGTGGCTCATATTTTGAGTGAAAGTGTGCCTAGGGATCCGGGCTTTGCCAAGGACCGAGCGGTACGGATACTTTTTTTAAGTATCACACCTTAGGGAAAAAAGCCCAGAGGGGTAGGTTTTACAAAAATCTGCCTCTTTGGGCTTTATTTTATTTTACTGGAGGAAATTATGAAGACTATTTACCAAGGAAAAACTAAGAATGTTTTAGAAGAAGATGGAAGATGTTATCTACAATTTAAGGATGATATGACAGGAACTGACGGAGTTTTTGATACTGGTGGAAACCAAGTAGCTGGTAGTATTGAAGGTGCAGGAAAAGAGTGTTTAAAAGTTACTAAATACTTCTTCGAAAAAATTAACGAAGCTGGAATTAATACTCACTACATTTCTGCAGATGTTGATAATAATTTAATGGAAGTAAAAAGAGCAAAGGTTTTTGGTAAAGGTCTTGAAGTTATTACAAGATTCAAAGCTGTAGGTTCTTTCTACAGAAGATATGGTCTTTATGTTGAAGAAGGTCAAGAACTTCCTGAATATACTGAAATAACTTTAAAGGACGATGGAAGAGACGATCCTCTAATTACAAAGGAAGGTCTTGTTGTTCTAGGCATTCTAAAAGCTGAAGAATATGACAAGATTGTTGAAATGAATAAAAAAATCGCTAATGTTGTTAAAGACATTTTAGCTGAAAGTGGACTTGATCTTTACGATATCAAATTTGAATATGGTAGACTTGAAGGTTCTGACGAAATCGTACTAATTGACGAAGTAAGTGGTGGAAACATGAGAGCATATAAAGATGGCAAATATGTAGAACCACTTGAAGTTTCAAAATATTTAAACATTTAAGGAGTAAAAATGAGAGTATCAATTATAATGGGTTCAATTTCTGACAGAGAAATTGCAGATAAGATTGTTGCAAAATTAATGGAATTTGGAATTGAGTATGACGCCAAAGTAATTTCTGCTCACAGAGCCTTAAATCAATTGCAAGATTATGTTAAAAATGCTGAAGATGAAAGCCAAGTTTTCATCTCAATTGCAGGCAAGGCTGCTCACCTTGGAGGTGTAATCGCAGCTCTTACTACTAGACCAGTTATCGGAGTTCCTGTTAAGAGTTCTACTCTTGACGGACTTGATGCACTTCTTTCCACTGTTCAAATGCCAAGCGGCGTACCAGTTGCCACAGTTGCAATAAATGGTGGAGAAAATGCTGCAATTTTAGCAGCAGAAATTTTAGCTATTTCCGATGATAATTTAAAGGAAAAGTTAAAGAAATTTAGATCTGATATGTCAGAAAAAATTGCAAACACCGATTATGTTTACGAAGGATAAAAGGAGCGGAGATGGCAATTAATTATAAAGATGCTGGCGTAGATGTTGATGCCGGTCAAAGAGAAGTTGAATTAATTAAAAGTATTGTTGCAAAAACTCAGTCAAAGGATGTTTTATCATCCCTTGGCGGTTTTTCAGGTCTTTTCAATTTAGATTTAAGTGAAATTAAAAATCCAGTTCTTGTTAGTGGAACTGATGGAGTTGGCACAAAGGTTATTTTGGCTCACATGCTTAATAAGCACGACACTATTGGTATCGACTGTGTTGCTATGTGTGTAAATGATATTTTATGTCAAGGGGCAAGGCCACTTTTCTTCTTGGACTACATTGCTACAGGCAAATTAGTTCCTGAAAAAATGGAAGAAATTGTAAAGGGTGTTGCTGAAGGATGTATTCAGTCTTCTGCATCACTTATTGGTGGAGAAACTGCAGAAATGCCTGGTGTTTATCAAGAAGACCAATATGATCTTGCTGGTTTTGCAGTTGGAGTAGTTGATAAAGATAAAATTATTGATGGTTCAAGCATTAAAGAAGGAGACCTTATTTTTGGACTTTCTTCTAATGGAATCCACTCCAATGGGTATTCTCTTGTTAGAAAAATTGTCTTTGATCACTGCAAATTTGATTTAAGCGAAAAATTTGATGAACTTGACTCAACACTTGGTGAAGAACTTTTAAAGCCAACTAGAATTTATGTAAAGGAAATTCTTGAACTACTAAATCTTGTTGATATCAAGGGCATGAGCCATATAACTGGCGGTGGTTTTTACGAAAACATTCCAAGAATGATTCCAGATGGACTTTGTGCAAAAGTGGACGCATCTGTTGTAGAAACTCCAGAAATTTTTAAACTTTTAAAGAAGTGGGCAGATCTTAAAGACAAAGATATGTATTCTACTTTTAACATGGGAGTTGGACTTACTTTTGTTGTAAAAGAAGATGATAGAGATAAGGTCCTTGATTTCTTTAAAGATAGCGACTTAAAGCTTTATGAACTTGGAAAAGTTGTAGCTGGAGAAGATAAAATTGAACTTAGCTTCTAAAAATATTGCAGTTTTAATTTCAGGTGGTGGCACAAATCTTCAAGCCATCATTGACAATACAAAAAATAATTATATCAATGGAAATATAAAAATTGTCATTTCTAATAGAGAAGATGCTTATGGACTTACTCGTGCAAAGAATGCAGGCATAAAGGCTGCAGTGATAAAGGACGACGAAAAACTTATAAGCACTTTATCTGAAAATAAAATTGACTTAATTGTTCTGGCAGGATATTTAAAAATCTTGCCAGAAAAAATTACTAAAATTTATGAAAATAAAATAATAAATATTCATCCATCACTAATCCCTGCCTTTTGTGGTAGGGGTTATTATGGATTAAAAGTCCATGAGGCCGTCATCAAAAAAGGTGTAAAATACACTGGTGCCACTACTCATTTTGTAAATGAAGGTGCAGATGAAGGTCCTATTATCATACAAAGAATTACTGAAGTGGGAGAGGAAAGTCCTGAAGAACTTCAAGCAAAGGTCTTAAAGATTGAGCATGAAATTTTGCCTCTTTCTGTAAAATATTTTTGCGAAGATAAGTTAAAAGTTGTTAATGGAAAAGTTGTGATCGGAGGTTAGTATGAGAGCACTTATTTCAGTTTTTGACAAAGAAGGAATTGTTGAATTTGCAAAGGAACTTGCAAATAGAAATTGGGAAATCATTTCTACTGGCGGAACTTTCAAAAAGTTAAAGGATGCAGGAATTGATGTTATATCTGTGGATTCTGTCACGGGTTTTCCAGAAATTTTAGATGGGAGAGTAAAGACTCTAAATCCAAAAATTCACGGCGGAATCTTAGCTAGACGCGACATAAAAGAGCACATGGAAACTTTAAAGGATGAAGAAATTATGCCAATTGATATGGTTGTGAATAATCTCTATCCTTTTGAAGAAAAGCTACTTGAAAAGGCTGACCACGAAACTATGATTGAAAACATAGATATTGGCGGTCCATCTATGATTAGGGCTGCTGCCAAAAATTATAGAGATGTCTTTATTGTAACTGATCCAAGTGATTATGAAGAGGTACTTAATAATTTAGAGGGAGATAATTTAGAATTTAAAGAATATCTTGCAAAGAAGGCCTTTAACTACACTGCTCACTACGATGCTGTTATTTCAAATTATTTCTTAAAGAGACTTGCTGAAGAATTTCCTAAATATATTAACAAGTCCTACAAACTTTCTGAAGAATTGAGATATGGTGAAAACCCACATCAAAAGGCAGCTTTTTATGAAGATTCTTACACACCAGATAAGGTTGAATATAAGGTACTTCATGGAAAACAAATTTCCTACAACAACTTAAATGATATGTATTCTGCTTTAAATGCAGTTGTAAACTTCGAAAAGCCAGCTGCAGTTGCAGTTAAGCACACTGACCCATGTGGAATTGGTACAGGGAAAAATCTTGAAGAAGCCTTCCTTAAGGCCTATGAATGTGACGACGAATCAATTTTTGGTGGCATCATTGCCCTTAATAGGGAAGTTGACGGAAAAACTGCAGAACACCTTTCAAAGATTTTCCTTGAAATTGTAGTGGCACCAAGTTTTTCTAAGGAAGCCTTTGAAATTTTGACTCAAAAGAAAAATATAAGGCTTGTAGAAATTCCTGAATTCCAAAGACTTTATGAAGGTGGAAAGAGATTTAAACAAGTTTTAAACGGAATTATAATCCAAGATTCAGACGATATAGTTTGGGAAGAGGAAAAACTTTCCTTTGTATCAAATAGAAAGCCAAGTGAAAAAGAACTTGAGGAATTAAAATTTGCCTTTACTTGCTGCAAGACAACTTTCTCAAATTCAGTTGTCATTGCAAAAAATGGCGGAACCCTTGCCCTTGGTCAAGGTGAAACAAAGAGAGCTTGGGCTGTGGAAGAGGCAATTGATAGGGCTGGAGAAAAGGCAAGGGGAGCAGTTCTTGCATCTGATGGATTTTTCTTTAGAGATACAATTGAACTTCTTTATAAAGCAGGCATTGATGTAATAGTTCAGCCGGGCGGCTCTGTAAAAGATCAAGAAGTTATTGATTATGCAAATGAGCATGATATTTGTCTTGTCTTTACTAATATAAGACATTTTAGACACTAGGAGGACAAATGAAGGTACTTGTAATTGGAAATGGCGGAAGAGAACACGCACTTGCATGGAAACTTAGTGAAAGTAAAAACGTTGATAAAATATTCATGGCAAGGGGAAATGGCGGCACAGAAGATTTTTGCGAAAATCTAGACCTTGATCCCAAGGACATTCATGGACTTTTAAAGTTTGCTCATGAAGAAAAAATTGATTTAACGGTAGTTGGTCCTGAAGATCCACTTTGCCTGGGAATAGTAGATGCCTTTAAGGAAAAGGGATTAAAAGTTTTTGGTCCAAACAAAGACTGTGCAAGATTTGAAAAGTCAAAGGAATTTACAAAGAAATTTTTGGAAAAATATTCAATTCCAACTGCAAAATACAAAAGTTTTGAAAATTATGACCATGCAATTGAAGGCTTAAGTGAATTTTCTTATCCACTTGTTGTAAAAGCTGACGGACTTTGCCTAGGTAAGGGCGTAATAATTTGTCAAAACTTAGAGGAAGCAAGGGACGCTCTTCATAAAATATTTAAGGATAAAATTTTTGGCGACGAAGGAAGCACTGTTGTCATAGAAGAATTTTTGACAGGGGAAGAAGCTTCTGTACTTTGCCTTGTATCAGACAACAAATTATTTCCACTAGAAAGAGCCAAGGACCACAAGCAAATTTTTGATGGCGACAAGGGTCCAAACACTGGCGGAGTAGGAACTTATTCACCAGTAGCAGCAAGCAAAGAACTAGAAAAAAATCTTCAAGTAATTTATAGGCAAATAGAAGATGGACTAGATAAAGAAAAATTAACTTACTCAGGGATTTTATTTATAGGCTTTATGATTGAAGAAGACAAGCCAAAAGTTTTGGAATTTAATGTGCGCTTTGGCGATCCAGAGACAGAAGTCCTAATGCCAAGACTTGACTGTGACTTATTTGAACTTTTAAATAAGACAATTGATGGAAAATTAAAAAAAGAAGACATCAAGTGGAAGAACGAAACTTGCCTAACAGTTATAATGTGTTCAGGTGGCTATCCAGCTTCCTATGAAAAGGGTAAAGAAATTTCTGGACTTGATGATGTAGACAAAGACATAATAGTTTTCCACAATGGAACAAAAAAATCTGATGCTCTCTACACTAATGGCGGCAGAGTCTTATCAGTGACAGCTTTAGGCAAAAACTTAGAGGAAGCTCGCAAGAAGGCCTACGATAATGTAGCAAAAATAAATTTTGATGGAGCCTACTTTAGAAAAGACATTGGTACAAAATAAAATAATAATATTTAAGATGCTGTGATAGAAATTCATAGCATCTTTTTTTCTTGCAGAAAAAAATTTTTGTATTAAACTATAAGAGGTGATTAATTTGAAAATAAAAACCTATGAAAATTTGCACGAGACCTTTTTAGTTTTATTCTTTATAACAATTGCAGGTGGCTTTCAAGATGCCTACTCCTATCTAATGAGGGGGAAGGTCTTCGCCAATGCACAGACGGGAAATATTGTACTTCTCTTCAAAAATATTGTTGACTTAAATTTTAAGGCATCAATTTCATATTTAATACCTGTCATAGCTTTTGCCTTTGGCGTATATGTTGCAGTTCGTTTTGAATATGCTATCGAAAAGAAAATTCTTCATTGGCGTCAATACATAGTTGCCTTTGAAATAATTATTATGGTTATTGTTGCACTTATTCCTGAAAATTTAAACAATCTTGCCAATGCTCTACTATCTTTTTCCTGCGCCATGCAAGTTTATTCCTTTAAGAAAATTTATGGACTTAACTTTGCAACTACTATGTGTATTGGAAATCTTAGAAGCGCCACAGAAAATCTTTCTAAGTACCACATAACAAGAGAAAGAGAATACCTAGAAAAATCAAAAAAATATTACACAGTAATTTTAATTTTTGGCATGGGAGCAGCTCTTGGCTATATTACATCAGATTTATTTGGAATAAAATCAATACTAATTGCAGCAGCCTTCCTTACAATTTCTTTTATAATTTTATTTTTTGAAGAGAGAGGCAAATAAGTCTATAATAAATTATAAGATTATTAAGTTTTTTAATATAATAATATGTTGTATAATAATACGTGATTTCATAGAACAAAATGCCCTAAGTTTATAAGTAATTAATATGAAATATTTGTAATTAAAAATACATTTTTTTAATATTTTTGAGATCTGATTTTTTAATTTAAAAATCCTGAAAAAATTTTACCGATATCAAAAATAGAATTATAATTAATTTTTATATTTACGAAGCATAATTTAAAAAACATACAAGATATCTTCAAGGCTTTAGTTTGAAGTCTTTTGTTATTCGGTTAAATTAAATGAAATAGGAGTTGATAAGATTGCTTAAAGTAAAAAGCTATAAAATTGCTGCTTACGAAGAAATAAAAGAAAAAATAATAAGTGGGGAATTCGAACCTGGAAAATCTTTAAATGAGAGGACATTATCCGAAGAGTTTGGAATTAGTAGAACGCCAATAAGAGAAGCTTTGATGAAACTATCTTATGAGGGTTGGATTATTAATGAGCCTTATAAGCCGAATGTTGTTAGAAATTTTGATTTAAAAACTATTCTTGAAGCACAGAAAGTTAGGGCATCTTTAGAATTATTGGCTATTGAGGAATCATTTAATAAAATAAATATTGATGATATAAGAGAAATAGAATTAATAACTATAGATACTGAATCTGCAAAAACACAAAATGAATTTATTTATGCTGATAGGAGATTCCATGAATATATTTATAATAAAAGTGGGAATGAAATATTGAAAGCTACGATGAGAAATTTAAATGATATTATTAGATATTTTGGATTAGTATCCATAGATAACCCCGGTCGAACTAAGGAAACTGTTGATGAGCATACTAAAATAATTGATGCTTTAAAAATGAATAATAAAGAAGAAGCAATTAGATCAATGAAAAACCATATGATTCAAACAGAAAAATCGATAGTTAGAAGATTTGAAAGAAAAAATAAAAAAAATCAATAAAGAACTTGTATTAAAAGCTCAGTATTAAAGATTATACTGAGCTTTTAAATTATATAAAAAATTTAAAATTCTGATTAGATACTATTGACAAATGTTTTCTTTATTGATAATCTTAGTATATGGTATACCAAATACATAATAAGGAGGCATTTATGAAAATTAGTTTAGTTCAATGTGAACTTATAATGGGTGATGTTGATACAAACTTCAAAAACATTGAAGACAAAATAAGGGAATCCATGGTTGATAACCCAGATGTCATAGTTTTGCCAGAGATGTGGAATACTTCATTTATACCAACAAATGTGAATGAGATAAGTGATAGTGAAGGAAAAAGGTCAAGAGAACTATTATCTAAGTTATCAAAAGACTTAAGCGTAAATATTGTAGGTGGTTCTGTATCTAATACCTTAAATGGGGAGCTATATAATACATCTTATATTTTTGATCGTAATGGAAATGAAATAGCCAAGTATAATAAAGTACATTTATTTTCTCCTTCAGGAGAAGATCAGTTGTTTGAAAAAGGTAATCAACTTGTAACTTTTGAATTAGATGGCATAAAGTGTGGAATGGTAATTTGTTATGATATTAGATTTTTAGAATGGATAAGAAAATATGCACTAGAAGATATTCAAGTATTATTTAATTCAGCAGCTTGGCCAGCAAAAAGATCAATGCATTGGGATGTCTTAAACAGAGCAAGAGCTATTGAAAACCAAATGTTTGTCGTATGTGTTAACAGCGTAGGTGATTTTGGCGGTCATAGTGCAATAATTGATCCATGGGGAGAATATATTATTGAACCATTTGAATCAGATGAAATTAAAACTGGAGAATTAGACTTTTCTGTAATTAAAGAAATAAGAGAGAGCATAAATGTCTTTAGAGATAGACGTCCAGAATTATATTAACGAGGTGATCTATATATGAAAACGTTAAGTTTTATTTTAAACAATAAACAAATAGATTTTGATTTTGATAAAGTTTATGTTATTGGATACGCAGGAAGAGATATGGAAAAAACACAAGAACATATTGATGAGTTAGAGAGAGAACTGGGTGTAGCACCCCCAAAAAGAATCCCAACAATTTTTGAAGTATCTAAAGAAATTGTAACTCAGGATTCTGACCTAAAATTTGTTGGTGAACAAACTTCTGGAGAAGCAGAATATGTTATTTTATTAAAAAATGGAAAAACCTATATAACAATCGGGTCAGACCATACAGATAGAGGGTTAGAGAGTGTTAGCATTTTTAAATCAAAACAGGTGTGTTTAAAACCAATAGCAAATACTATATGGGATTATGATGAAATAAAAGATCATTGGGATTCTATCAAGCTAATGTCAAATCAAATTGTTAATGGAAAAGAAATAAATTATCAAAATGATACATTGGCATCAATTTTACCTGTTGAAAAAATATTAGAAGAATTAAAAGATAGAGTTGGGGATATTAATAACTCAATTATTTATTCTGGTACTGTTCCATTATTAGGTGGATTTGAATATGGAAATAAATTTATTTCTAAAATGGTAGATGAAAAACTAGGTAGAACAATAAATTTAAATTATGAAGTAAATGTAATACTAGAAGAAGAGAGATAATCGAAATTAAATCTAAATTAAGGAGAATATCATGAAAAAATTTAAAAAAATATTTACAAGTATTTTAGTCGTTTTATTAATATCTATAACATTAACAGCTTGTAGTTCAAAAAAAGAAACCAACGCGGCTAATAGTTCAACATCTGGAAAAATACAAATTAAACTAGGATGTGTGGGAAATGAACAACACCAATCTACTATTGCAGCAGATTTATTTAAGAAATATTTAGAAGAATCATCTGATGATTTTGAAGTTAGTGTATATCCTAATGCTCAATTGGGCGGAGAAAGGGAAATGGCAGAAGGTACTAAATTAGGAACTATTCAAATGACAATAGTTACTTCTGATGGAACGTTACCAGCATGGGTTCCTGAAATCCAAGTACTGTCAATACCTTACCTATTTGAAAATCAAGAAAAAGCGTATAAAGCATTAGATGGAATTATTTCTGAAAAATTAAACCCTAAATTTGAAGAAGCTGGATTTAAACATTTAGCTTTTGGAGAATTAGGTTTTAGACATTTTACTAATTCAAAAAAAGAAATAAAGACTGTAGAAGACATGAAAGGTTTATCTTTCAGAGTACAAGAAGCACCAGTTTGGTTTGCTTTACTAGATAGTTTAAATGCTTCAGCTGTTCCAGTTTCATTCAATGAGCTCTATACAGCTCTACAACAAGGAATGGTTGATGGGCAAGAAAATCCAATAGCTACAGTAGCAACACAAAAATTTTATGAAGTGCAAAAATATTTATCTTTAGATGGACACACTTATGCTGCAGTAAGTATGGTTATGAATAAAGACTTTTTTGACAAACTATCACCTGAACAACAAGAAGCAGTACAAAATGCAGCAAATAAAGCTGCTGAAGAACAAAGAAAAGTAGTCTCTGAACATGAAGAAGAATATTTAGAAGAATTGAAGAATAATGGAATGGTAATAACTGAAGTTGATAAAAATTCATTTGTTGAAGCAACTAAAGATATATACACTAAACCAGATGTAGCACAATTAGTAAGTCCTGAATTTGTTGATGAAGTTAGGGATTACATTAAATAACATTGGAGGTTTTATGAAGTATCTTGAAAAATTTTTAAAATTCGTTATGGTTGTAAGTTCAGCGGTGCTCGCAATTGTCACTTTTTTACAAGTTATAATGAGATTTTTATTTAAAATGCCTGTTGCTTGGGGACAAGATATTATAAGATTAAGCTTTGTTTATTTAGTATTTCTTGGTGCAGCTTATTGCTTAAAAACCAATGATCATCTAAATATTGATATCATATTTTCATTGATTCCTAACAAAGCTGGTAAAATTCTACAAATTTTAATAAATATAATATTATTAGGGTTTTTTGTATTTTTACTAATTTATGGTGTTGAGTTTTCAAAAACTGGCATAACACAAAAAGCACCATACACTGCTATTCCAATGATTTACTATTATGCTTCAATTCCAATAAGTGCAGCTTTCTTAATACTATATGATATTGAAATAATAATAAATCAAATCAAAAATATTAAGGATGGTGACAATAAATGATAATTATAATATTATTTGCAGCATTCCTTTTAGGAGTACCTATAGCATTTGCTTTGGGATTAGTATCATTAGGACAAATAGTAGCTGATGGTTATCCTTTACTTGTAGTAGCACAAAGACTCTTCACAGGAGTTGATAGTATTGCTTTAACTGCGATTCCTTTGTTTATTTTATCTGGTGGTTTAATGCTCAAAGGTGGAATGAGTGATAGACTTGTAAACTTTGCAGATTTACTAATTGGACATCACCCAAGCGGTCTAGCAATGGTAAGTATTTTAGCTTGTATGTTTTTTGCAGCAATCACTGGTTCAGCTATAGCAGCAACAGCTGCTATAGGTGGTATTATGGCGCCTATAATGATAGAGAAGGGTTATGACAAAGAATTTTGTGCTCCATTACTAGCAACCGGTGGATCAATAGGTCCTATAATTCCACCATCAATACCTTTGCTCATTTATGGTGTTATGGCAAATGTAAGCGTAGCAAAACTATTTATTGGTGGCTTTATTCCTGGAATATTAATGGGTGTAGCCTTGATGATTTACTCATATTTTGTAGGTAAAAAGAGAAACTATATTGGTAGAGATGAAAAAGCATCATTTAAAGAGGTACTAGTTGCGGGAAAAGATGCGATATTAGCCTTGATAATGCCTATAATTATAATAGGAGGAATAATGAGTGGATTTTTCTCTCCAACAGAGTCTGCTACAGTAGCTACTTTTTATGCATTAATAATAGGTTTATTTGTATATAAAGAGCTTAAAATCAGTGATTTGCCAGGAATATTATTAGATGCCGCCAAATCAACAGGACAAGTTTTGCTAGTAGTAGGAGCAGCTTCATTATTCACATGGGTAATAACAGTTAACAATATTCCTCAAACAGTTGGAGCATTCTTGGCTGATAATATAGGATCTAAATTTATGTTACTATTAATAATAAATATAATATTGTTGATAGCTGGAACATTTATTGATACTACAAGTGCGGTAGTTATTTTTACTCCTTTATTTTTACCAATAGTCCAAACATTTGGAATAGACTTAATCCATTTTGGATTAGTAATGGCTGTCAATTTAACTATAGGTATGTGTACACCTCCATTGGGAGTGTGCTTATTTGTTGCAGGATCAATTACAAAAGTTTCATTGAAAGAACAAATGAAAGATTTAGTTCCTATGCTAGTAGTTTTATTAGTAGTATTATTGATAATAACATATATACCTTCTACGGTAACAATACTACCTAATCTCTTTGTTAAATAATATTTTAAACTTCTAACTATATGTAAATTAGACGTTGGTCGTGATTATACAAATATAAATAGTTAGAAGTTTTTTAATTATTATAAACATTTTTATTTTTGATTTTATCTTAAATTTTTACATAAGAAAATTTTTTACTTTTTTAATTTTTATTCTTTAAATAAGAAAAAGTGAAAACCTTTTAAATTTGAATTTAAATTGATTTCTTAAAATAAAGGTAAAATTTTTCCATAATAGTAAGTATAGTATAATAGCCTTAATTTTATAAAAAAATCCTTTTGATTTAATTGGCTGAAATCAAATATAATTTTTTCGGAATTTTTAAAAAGGGCAAAAATTTTGCCTTATATCAAGGTCTGAGCACAGTTTGCTCAGACTTTTTTATTGCAGGCTTATTTATTGGTGTAAAGGAGAAAAAGGAAAAAGTATTATTTTTTTAGATAGACTATTTATATTATTAATAATTTGTTTTTTAAAAATTCTCTATTTAAATTGTTGAAAAATATTATCAAAAACCTGCATTTCTTCAAAAGATTATTTGAAAGAAATATATCAAAATTAAATTTTACTTTGTGTAAATATTAGGTAAAATTTTTGTATTTAAAAAATTTCTTTGTATGTTCATATATTGAGAATAATATTGACCTTTGCTATTTAATGTGATAAAATCTCTTTAATTTATAAACCAATATTAAATAAATTAGAAGAGGTGTAAAAAATGAAAGTAAAATTTAAAAGGTTTATGGGTATTATGATGCTATTATTAGCAGTTATCGCCTTTAGCGGTTGTCAAAAAGTTGACAATGGAGCTAAAGAGGAAGGCAAAGATGCTAATGTTGCTGCCGATGTCAAAGAAGATGGCGTTAAAGCTCAATTTGAAACTCTTAAAGATGGCGAAGAATTCCATATTGGAATTATAACTGGTACAGTATCACAAGGTGAAGATGAGTTCCGTGCTGCTCAAAAAGCTATTGAACTTTATGGTTCTGCTGATGAAGGCGGAGTTATTAAACACGACACTTATCCAGACAGATTTGAAGCTGAACAAGAAACTACAATTTCAAAGATTGTAGCTATGGCAGATGACCCTCTAATGAAAGCTGTAATTGTAAATCAATCAGTTCCAGGAACTGTAGCAGCCTTTAATCAAATTAGAGAAAAAAGACCTGATATCATTCTTGTTAACTTAGTTGCACAAGAAGATACAGTAATGGTAGAAAAAGCAGCTGACCTAGTAATGGATGCCGATAATGTTTCCAGAGGTTACAGAATTATTGCTGCAGCAAAGGAAATGGGAGCTACTAAATTTGCTCATATCACTTTCCCTAGACACATGTCTATTGAACTTTTAGCTCTTAGAAGAGCTATCATGGAAGAAGCATGTAAAGACCTAGGACTTGAATTTATTTCACTTAACGCACCTGATCCAACAACTGATATTGGTATCCCAGGAGCACAACAATATGTAGCTGAAAATATTCAACCTTGGATTGACAAGTATGGTAAAGACACTGCTTTCTTCTGTACAAATGATGCACATACTGAACCACTTCTTAGAGGTGTTGCAGCTGGTGGAGCTATCTTTGTAGAACAAGATTTACCATCTCCAATCATGGGTTATCCAAAGGCATTCTCTGTTGATATTAAAGATATGGCAGGAGATTGGCAAGCAATCAACGCTGCTGTTGAAAAAGCTGTTATTGAAAAAGGCGGCGACAAGAGAATGGGTACTTGGGCTTATTCATTAGGTTATTCACTAACTCTTGGTGCACTTGACCATGTAATGGATGTTCTTAAGGGACAAGGAGAACTTCTTAACCAAGAACAAATCGTAAGTGCTATTGAAAAATATACTGAAGGTGCAAACTGGATGGTTGAAAACTATATAGATAGAGCTTCTGGAGAAAAGAAAGAAAATCACTTCTTACTATCTCAAGACACTTATGTATATGGTAGAGGTTACCTAGGTATGGATAAAGTTGAAGTTCCTGAAAAGTATTTGAATCTTAATGTTGATTTAGATGCTATTGAAGCTGCTCAAGAACAAGCTGAAGGACAAGCTAAATAATTATTTTATAAGAAAAATTAAAGTCAACGGGCTACCGTTGATTTTAATTTTATTTTAAGAAGATGGAGGGATTTTGTTGACAAACAGTTTACTTGAAGTCAAGAATGTCAGCAAGAGTTTTGGCGAAAACGTCGTCTTAAAGGATGTTAATTTTAACCTTCAAAAGGGAGAAATTTTGGGACTTGTTGGTGAAAATGGTGCAGGTAAGTCCACTCTTATGAATATAATTTTCGGAATGGAAGTTATTAAAGACACAGGCGGTTATAACGGTGAAATTTATTTTGACGGAAAATTAATTGACTTCAAAAACCCAATTGACGCCTTAAATGCAGGCATAGGCATGGTACATCAAGAATTTAGTTTAATCCCTGGATTTACAGTTGCAGAAAATATTACTCTCGATATGGAGAAGACAAATTCCTCTGTAATTTCTAAAATTTTTGGTAAAAAACTAGAGAGTATAGATGCTAAAGAAAATATTAGAATAGCAGGTAAGTCTCTCGACACTTTGGAAGTTAGCATTGATACCAGTGCTTTAGTTTCCGAAATGCCTGTTGGTCATAAGCAATTTATTGAAATTGCTAGGGAAATGACAAGAAAAGATGTTAAGTTAATAATTATGGATGAGCCAACTGCTGTACTTACAGAAACTGAAGCTAACAACCTTATTGCTTCACTAAGGACTCTAGCAGATCTTGGCATTTCTATAATTTTCATCACTCACAGACTTCGTGAAATCATAAATGTATGTGATCAAGTTGTTGTACTTAGAGATGGTGAAATAATTGAAGACAGAAAGAATGAAAATCTATCTATTGAACAAATTGCTAAATGGATGGTTGGTAGAGATGATGAATCAAAGAAGTTAGCTGTAGAGAAAGTGGATAAGAATTTAGATGAAAATGACCACATTCTTGAAATTGAAAACCTCTGGGTTGATATGCCAGGTGAAGCTGTCTACGATGTAAGTCTTTCTGTTATTAGAGGAGAAATTCTAGGCATTGCTGGCCTTGCTGGTCAAGGTAAACTTGGTATTCCAAATGGAATTTTGGGCACTTATCCAGTAGGTGGCAAGCTAATTTATAATGGCAAAGAATTAAAACTTGGCGATACTTTAGATATTTTGAGAAATAAAATTGCCTTTGTTTCTGAAGATAGAAGAGGTGTAGGTCTTTTATTGGAAGAGCCAATTTTTTGGAATATAGCTTTTAATGCTATGCAAGTTCAAGAAAAGTTTATTAAAAGAGTTCTTGGATTTAAGTTTAGAGATGAAGCTAAGATGAAAGAGCTATCTAATGAATACATTGAATCTCTGCACATAAAGACAACTGGACCAGAACAAAAGGCAGGAAACTTATCTGGTGGGAACCAACAAAAGATTTGTCTTGCTAAAGCTTTTGCCATGGAACCAGACCTTTTATTTGTATCTGAACCTACTAGAGGTATAGACATTGGTGCAAAGGAACTTGTATTAGATGCCTTAAAAGAAAGTAATGAAAAGGACAATACTACTATTGTCATGGTTTCATCAGAACTTGAAGAACTTAGAAGTATATGTAATAGAATTGCTGTTATTTGTGAAGGAAAAATCGCAGGGATTTTACCAGCAAATGCTGATGCAACAGAATTTGGACTTCTAATGAGTGGAGAAGTGGAGGCAGTAAATGACTAAAAAGAAAAGTTTAATTAACAAAATTGGAATTCCACGACTTATTATTGGAGTCTTCTTACTAATTCTTTTTATTGCAGCTCCAATGGCTGGCGTTTCATTAGTCGATTCTATTGACAATGTTCTTTCAAGATTTGGTATGTTTTCAGTTTTAGTTTTATCCCTTGTGCCAATGGTACAATCTGGTTGTGGACTTAACTTTGGTATCCCAATTGGAGTTGTAGCGGGAATTCTTGGTGGTGTAACTTCAATTGAATTTGGTTTTACAGGTTTTAAAGGGATTTTCATAGCAATGCTATTTGCATCTCTTATAGCAGTTGTATTTGGATTTTTCTACGGACTACTTTTAAATAGAATTAAGGGCGATGAAATGCTTATTGCAACTTATGTTGGATATTCATTCACAGCTTTTATGTGTATTGCCTATTTAATTCTTCCTTACAAGAATCCAGTTTCTGTTTTAAGTTATGGAGGAAAGGGACTATCCCAACAAATTCCAGTTGCAGATTATTGGATGAAGTCAAAAATTTTGGAAGATGGCACTAAGGTAACTGTTGGTGTATTAAATAACTTTTTAAGTATTAATATACTTGGTGTTAAAATTCCTGTGGGTATGTTTTTATTATTTGCACTTATGGCATTTATTGTATGGGCATTTTTCAAGACAAAAACTGGTACTGCAATGACAGCTGTAGGATCTAACTCAGAATATGCAAAGGCTGCTGGTATTCACATTAACAAGGTAAGACTTGTTTCTGTAATTCTTTCAACAGTTATTGCTGCCATCGGTATTGTTATTTACCAACAATCCTATGGTTTTATACAACTTTACCAAGCACCGCTTTCCTTTACATTCCAAACAGTAGCTGCACTATTAATTGGTGGTGCAAGTATTAACAAGGCATCAATTCCAAATGTTATAATTGGTACATTTTTATTCCAAGGTGTAATTACACTTACTCCTACTGTAATAAATGGTGCATTAAATATTGATATTTCAGAAATATTAAGAATGATAATCACAAATGGAATGATAATTTACGCACTAACAAGGAGGAGTAAAGATGAATAAGAAATTTAATTTTAAAGAATTTTTATACAGATTTATGGTTCCTATTTTGTTTATAATCATAGTTGTGGCAGGACTTATAATTGCTAAACCACCACTATCTTATATAACAAATGAACTTTCCAAGAGAATGGTAAGAAATACATTCCTTGTACTTTCTCTTATCATACCGATTATTGCTGGTATGGGTATCAACTTTGGTATTCCACTTGGAGCAATGGCTGGTCAAATTGGAATAATTTTTGCACAAGACTGGGGCTTTACTGGAGCAACTGGACTTTTAATAGCTGCTCTTATTGGTACTCCGATTGCAGTTTTACTTGGTCAATTCTCTGGAAGAGTTTTAAATAGAGCAAGAGGAAGAGAAATGATTACATCAATGATGCTTGCTTTCTTTATCCTAGGCTGGTACATGCTTTTCCTATTGTACTTCTGCGGAACTTTAATTCCAATGAGAACAAAAGCCATGGTATTATCATCTGGTTATGGTATTAAAAACTCCATTACTCTTGCATCTGCCCAAGGCTTTGACAATATTTTAAAAATCAGAGTTAATATTCCTATTACTGCAAAGCATCAAATTTTATTTGATGTGCCAGTAGTTACAATTTTAATTATTGCTTTACTTTGCGCATTTATCGTATGGTTTAGAAACACTAAACTTGGTCACGATATGAAGGCAGTTGGACAAGATCAATTTGTATCTTCCAACGCAGGTATGAACTCTGATAAAATCAGAATTGCATCTATAGTAATGTCAACTGTACTTGCTTGCTATGGACAAATTATTTATCTTCAAAACATTGGTACACTTGCAACTTATGCAGGTCAAGACCAAGCAGCACTATACGCTGCAGCATCAATCCTTGTTGGTGGTGCATCTGTATCCAAGGCATCAATTCCAAATGTAATCTTAGGTACTGCACTATTCCACTTGATGTTTATCGTTCTTCCGCAAGCAGGAAGAGTTTTAACAGGCGATGCCATGATGGGTGAATATTTCAGAACATTTATCTCCTACGGCGTTGTAACTCTTGCACTTATTCTTCACGCTTTTGAAAGAAAGAGAGAACTTGAAGCAAATAGGTTGAAGATGCGAGAAGACAGATTAAATGAAAATAAAAAAGAAGAAGTTACTGAAAATTAATATTAATGTAATTTCAAAATTTATAATAAAAAATTGCTCAAGAATACTTGGGCAATTTTTTGCGTTTTATAGACTTATAATTAATATTTTCTAAAAATAATTTTCTTGCTTATAACTACAAAGAATTTTAAATAAAAATTGGAATTAAATATCTATATATTTATTATTTTCCATGATAAAGGGCGGCGCTACATTGGGGTCCTTGTAGTCCTCAAACTTTTCCTTTAAGTACTTGTAGCAGGACTCCTTGTCAGGAAATTTTATTGCCTGATAGGGCTCTTCAAAGGAAATTTTTTCTATAAACAAATATCCTTTTTCAAGGGGAAGAAGAACTCCAACATGACCAATAAAAAGATAATCGCCATCTAAATTGTCATGAAGGACTACAGAAAGCATCTTAATTTTTTCAGGGAAGCTGAAATTTGATAAAAATTCCGACATAAGATCTCCTTGAAGCTTTGGATCCTTGCTACTTTTTGTTGCAACTCTTGAAAATAAGCCTTTAAAATTTTTAAATTCCTCATCATTGAATAAATTTGAATTTTTTATGGCCTCTTCGTCCATAAAAAGTAGGTCGTCATCAATTTTTGTCTCTCCCTTAAATTTCATCTCATCCTTTAAAAGTAAAAAGGAATTAATTCTACAATTTGTGTCGGGAAAATCGTGCTTGAGCTTACTTCTCTCATCAATAATTTTGCCAGTATCAATATTTATACTAGATAAACTTTTAAAATCGCCAATGAGAAGATTTTGCGATATACCTTTGTTATAATCTCTTACAAGAGCAGCAAACTTTTCCAGGCTTTGGCTATTCACACTTCCATCAAGGGAATTTTTAACAAAATCTAAAGTCTTTTCATCATTTAAATTAGAAATTTCTGGCTCTCCTTTTTTTTCTTCAACCATTTCTCCATTATCAATATTATTTTTATTTGTTAAATTATTTTTTGCACAGGCGGATGTAAGAAATGCAAGGCAGGCAAATAAAATTAAAATTTTTCTCTTCATCTTTCCTCCAAGAATTAAATTATCAAAGTAGATTATACAATAAAAAATATTTTTTCTAAATGATATCTTGCATAAATAAGTCCCAAAGAAATAAAAAATATAAGCATATCTTTTACATAATTAAAATGATAAACTAATAACATAAGATGAAAGCAGGTGAGACATGGATAAATTTAACTTAACTTATATTGAAAATAAAAATACTTATGCAGATATTTCAGACTTTGATTATGATTCTGCAAAGATTGTTAATAATTTTCACAAGTCCTTTGACATCTATGAAAAGACTCCTTTAGTGGACTTAAAAAATTTGGCAGAGGAAATTGGACTAAGGAAATTTTTTGTAAAGGATGAATCCTATAGATTTGGCTTAAATGCCTTTAAGGTCCTTGGTGCAAGTTATGCTATTGCCAATTATATAGGAGAAAAAATTGGATTAGGTGAAAATAATTTAACTTTTGATGAAATAACTTCAGTTGAGACAAAGAAAAAACTGGGGGAATTAATTTTTACCACTGCAACAGATGGCAATCATGGTCGCGCTGTAGCTTGGACTGCAAATAAACTTGGTCAAAGGTCAAAAGTCTTTATGCCAAAGGGGACTACTCTTGAGAGATTAGAAAACATTAGAAGAGAAAATTCTGACGCCCATATTATGGAGGAAAATTATGACGACTGCGTGAGGCTTGCTGCAAAATTTGCAAGAGAAAATAAGGGCGTCTTAATTCAAGATACTTCCTGGCAAGGGTACACTGAAGTCCCAAAAAACATTATGAAGGGCTATATGACCATGGCTTATGAAGTCTTTATGGACTTAAAGGAAAAAGAAATGCTGCCAACTCATATTTTCTTGCAGGCAGGTGTTGGCTCTATGGCAGCATCAATGACTGCATTTTTTAGAAATGTAATGAAGGAAAATCCTCCAAAAATTATTATTGTGGAGCCTAATAAGGCAAATTGCCTTTACAGAACTGCCCATGCCAATGATGGCAGGCTTCATTTTGTAAAGGGTCATCTCAACTCAATAATGGCGGGACTAAACTGTGGTGAGCCAGTTACTATTGGTTGGCCTATTTTAGAGTCCTATTCTGATTATTTTTTGTCAGTAGATGATTATTACACTGCCCTTGGCATGAGAATTTTAGGAAATAGTATTGGAGATGATAGAAAAATTATTTCTGGTGAATCAGGTGCTGTGACTACTGGCATTGTTTATGAACTTATGAAAGACGAAGATCTAAGGGAATATAGAAATAAGATTGGCTTAGACAAAGATTCACTTGTTCTATGTTTTTCAACAGAAGGGGACACAGACAAGAAAACTTACAGAGAAATAGTTTGGCGTGGAAGGTATAATAGTTAAATTTTTTAATTTTTTTAAAAATTACTAACCTAAATTTTTGAAAAGATTAATGTTTATAAAATTTAATATATGAAGTTTTTAGACTTTGCATAAGGCAGAGTCTTTTTTACTTATTTTAAAAAATTTTTAAAATAAAAATAAAAAAAGTGTTGAACTTTATTTACAAAAGGGGTATTATATTTTTTGAAAAGATGAACAATGTTCAGTTTTTAAGGGAGGATATATGTTAAAGTCTGAAGAAAGAAAAAAAGAAAAAGAAAATAGAATTACAACAGCTGCTCTTTCTTCCTTTAGAGATAAGGGGATAGAGTCAACTTCAATTAGAGACATAATGAATAGAACAGACTTAGGGCTAGGTACATTTTATCTCTACTTCAGAGACAAAAGAGATCTTGAAGAAAAAATTGTTTTAGATATTATGACGGAATTATTTTACAGTGCAGAAGCAATGTGCAAGGGTGAGGATTCTAAGGAGAGATTGATTAACTTTTTTGACTTTATAATCGACTACTTAATAAATGACCCACTAGAGTTAAAACTTATTTCCAAAAATTTAAATTGGGCTCTTTATGCAAAAGTTGAAAATGATGATAGGTTTAAGGAAACAGAAACTACTCTTGATTTTATTTTAAATAAATTTTCAAATTTATTTCCTGCCATTTTGTCAGAGGAAGAAAAAATATTTATTTTGTCTATTACAATAAATATTGTGCTTTCAACTTGTGAGTCCGCTTTAATGGATGATTCAATTCTAGGAATAGAAGAAATGAAACCTGTACTATATAAAATTGTGGACAGGATATTTAGGTAGTGTTTAGATGAAAAAATTTACAAAATTTATTTCACATAGGCCTAAGTTTGTGCTTTTGGTTATGACCCTACTTCTCATTCCAGCCTTTTTAGGTTATAAGCTTACGGGAGTCAACTATGATATTTTATCTTACTTACCAAAAGATTTAAAGTCCACTCAAGGGCAGGAGATTTTGGATAAGGATTTTAAAAATGCTGCCACAGGCATGTTAATCTTAGAGGGGACCGACCATGAAGCAGAAGTTTTGAGAGAAAAAATACTAAAAATTGATGGTGTAGAAGATGTAATTTCTAAAACATCAACTGTTGGCAATATGATTCCCAGTGAATTTTTGCCAGATGATATAAAAGATATTTTTTATGCTGAAGATTCTACCCTAATGATTGTAAAATTTAGCGAGTCGTCTTCTTCATTAAAGACTATGTCTGCTATTGACCAAATTAGAAGTATTGAATCAAATCAAAAATATTTAAGTGGGATTTCCTCTCTAGTAAAAGATACCAAGGACTTAATTGACAAGGAAACGCCAATATATGTTGCCCTTGCCGTTACTCTTGGACTTATTATTTTATCTTTTACTAATGAATCCACAATCATACCCTTTGTTTTCATTCTAACTATAGGTTATGCAGTTTTATATAACTTTGGGACTAATATATTTTTGGGAGAGATATCCTATATCACCAAGGCCATAGCGGCGGTTTTGCAGCTGGCAGTTACCATGGACTATTCCATATTCCTCTACCACAGATATGTAGAAGAGAAAAAGAATTTTGACAATAAAAATGATGCCATGGACATGGCAATTCAAGAAACTATTTCTTCACTCTTTGCCTCATCTCTAACAACTTTTGCAGGCTTTATTGTTTTAATAGCCATGAGATTAGGACTTGGAAAAGACATTGGTCTTGTAATGAGTAAGGGTGTCTTAATAGGACTCATAGCAACAGTTACAGTTCTTCCTGCCATGCTACTTGTAGTTGAAAAATTCATCAACAAGTACAATCACAGAGTAATGCTTCCTGAATTTAATAGGCTGGCAAATTTTACAATAAAGCATAAAAAAACTCTTTTTACGGTTTTTCTTTTGCTTTTTGTACCTGCAATTTATGGTTCAGTTAACACAAAACTTTACTACAACTTGGACAGATCGCTTCCACAGGACTTAGATTCAATAGTTGCCTTAAATAAAATGAAAAAAGATTATGATATGGCAAGTACCCACTTCATTGTTGTAAAAGATGACCTTTCAAAGTCAGACTTAGAAGGTCTTATAAGCGATATAAAGGGCGTTGAGGGAATAAACTCTGTTTTAAGTGCAAGTTCTGTCAC
Source organism: Peptoniphilus hominis (ex Hitch et al. 2025) (assembly GCF_040096015.1). Classification (NCBI taxonomy): domain Bacteria; kingdom Bacillati; phylum Bacillota; class Tissierellia; order Tissierellales; family Peptoniphilaceae; genus Peptoniphilus; species Peptoniphilus hominis (ex Hitch et al. 2025). Next base: position 53,189 of record NZ_JBBMFO010000010.1, read on the forward strand.
AGGATACACTATCCCAAGTGAATTTTTGCCTGAGAAGCTTCAGGATAATTTTTCAAAAAATGGCTATCAGATGATTATGGCAAACTCCAAGTTTCAAACTGCATCGCCAGAAGTGAAAAAGCAAGTTGGAGAAATGAAAAGTATCATTAATAAATATGACAAGGAAGGTTATTTGACTGGAGAAGCAGTTTTAACTGATGACTTAACAGTTATTTCAGATAGAGACTTTCAAATTGTAAATTTAATTTCAATTGCTGTTGTATTTTTAATTATTGCTCTTGTGTTTAAGTCAATTGGAATACCAATAGTTTTAATTGGGGCAATTGAACTTGCAATCCAAATAAATATGGGAATTCCATTTTATTTAAATCACACTATACCTTTTATAACTTCAATAATAATTGGAGTAATACAGCTTGGATCTACTATTGACTACTCGATTTTAATGACTGATAGATTTTTGGCTGAATATAATAAAACCAAGGATGTAGATGAGTCTATCAAAATTTCAGTTAAGGAGACTTCAAAATCTATTGTCACATCTGCTTTATCCTTTATGGCAGCCACAATTGGTGTAGGTATTTTTTCAAAAATGGAAATTGTATCGACGATTTGTACATTTTTAGCTAGAGGCGCAATTATTAGTATGTGCGTAATTATACTATTATTGCCTGCTATTATTTCAGTATGTTTTCCACTAATAAAGAAAACTACTAAGGGTTTAGATTAAAAATTATTTAAAGGAGAAGAAAAATGAATAAAAAAGTTCAAAAAGGTGTAATTACAGTTGTTTTGTCTTCCATGCTTTTGACAAATACAGCTTTTGCTGCATCAAATGTCATAAATAAAAGTGAAACTGTTTATGTCTTAAAAGAAAATGACAATATTAAAGATAAAACTGTTTCAGTTTGGTTAAATTCAGAAGAAAATATTAAGGGCAAGGACAAGTCCAACTTAAAAAATGTTAAAAATTTGAAGACTGATGAAAAAGTTGAAAATAAAAATGGTTATATTTATTGGGATGAAAATGTAAAGGACATTTACTACCAAGGCAAAAGCGAAGAAAATATTCCAATTGATGTAAAAATTGATTATTATCTTGACGGCGAAAAAATGGAAAATAGTGAATTAAAGGGCAAGTCCGGCCACCTTAAATTAGTTATTTCAACTGAAAACAATAAGTATGTTATAAAGAATATTGCTGGCAAAAAAACTAAGGTCTATGCACCTTATACAGTTATAGCAGCCCTATCCTTCCCACAAGAAGTTGCATCAAACATTGAATCTGATGATGCAAAAATTGCAAAAGATGGCAAAAATGAAGTTGTAACTTCAGTATTGACTCCAGGTCTTAGAGAAAACTTCGAAAGTATTTTAGAAGATAGGCAAATGGAAGAATTTAGAAGTGAAGCAGTGGTTGAAATGGATGTAAAAGATTACGATCCAGTGGAAGCTTATGTGGTAATTTCTAATGAGTTATTCCAAAACGAAGCAGATTTAGAGACAATTGACAAGCTTCGTGACGGCGTTAGAGAGCTTGAAGACAATTCACAAAAACTAGTTGACGCATCTACAAAACTATCTGAAGCCCAAGGCAAATTAAATGATGGTATAAGTGAACTTGGCGATGGAACTGTTAAACTTAAGGATGGTTCCAAGGAGCTTTACGATAAATCTGGAGACTTCGAAGAAAAAATTGACGAAGTAATTGAAAAGGTTGAGCCAATTCCAGGTGCAGCACAAGAAATGTATGAAGGCGGTAGCAAATTAACTTCTGGAATTAGCGACTACACTTCTGCAGTGGGCAAGATGAATGAAAAAACTGGAGAAATGAAAGATGGAGCCAAAAAACTTCACGATGGTTCAGTTGAACTAGACAATGGACTTGGAAAGTTAAAGGAAGCCACAGTACAATTAAGAGAAGGTTCAAGTAAATTAAGTAAGATTGACGAAATGAAGGAAGAAGCCTTAAAGAAGTTGGCAGAATTAAAATCTGGAATAGGACAGCTTTCTGCCGGCGCCCAAAAACTTGAGGCAGGAGCATCTCAGGCTCTTGAAGGTGCAAATAAACTTGCAGAAGGAGAAAAGAACTTTAATAGTAATTTCAAAATGCTAAATGATAAAGTTCAAGCTATGGAGGTGCCAAATCTATCAGGACTTGGAAATATTAATGTTGAAGGAGATCTTCAAAATATTGGAGCAGGTGCACTATCAGTTGGAGCATCAGCAAGAGACATTGGACAAGCAATACAAATGCTAAAAGAAGCCAATGTTGAGAATAATCCACAAATTAATCAAGCAATTGCAATTTTAGGAGATTGTGCAGGTAATATTGGACAAAATGCACAAAGTATTGGTGGATCAGCAAAAAAAGTTGGAGATGATCTCAAAGGATTAAAAGCTTTAACAGGAATGGCAGGGCAATTAGAAGAATTAAAGAAATTAAAGGGTGGAATGAATCAACTTGCCGCAGCATCAGAACAAATAAATGCTGGAGCAAGTCAACTTCCTCAAGGTCTTGAACAATTAAAATCAGGAACAACAGAACTTTCTAATGGGGCAAATCAAATTAATTCTGCTCTTGAAAAGGCTATGTCAGAGGCAGCATCAAAACTTGACACTTCACAACTTATGAAGCTTTCAGATTCTCTTGTTAAACTTGACGATGCAGCAGGAAAATTAAAGGACGGCTCATCAAAATTAAGAGAAGGAACAGAAAAGAGTGAGGATGCAGTAAATAAATTTACAGATGCAATTACTGAGCTTGACTCAAATTCACCTAAACTAAATTCAGGAGCAAATGAACTTACTGAGGGACTATTAGAATTCCGCGACAAGTCTGTATTATTTAAAGATTTTCCAAGACTTAAGACTGAAGGTGTAGTACCATTGAGAGATGGAATTAAGAAGTTAGACGATGGAATCATCGACTTAAACTCTGGAGCTATTGAATTAAAAGATGGCGGAGTTTTAATAGATGACAACATGAAAATTTTTGCAGAAAAATTAGAAGAATTTAAACAAAAGGGAATTGATGAACTAGACAAGAAGACACAAGAACTTCCTGAGTTTAAAGAAATTGTTGACACTATGTCTGAACTCTCTAAAGAAGATTCATCCTTCACAGGAACTTCTGCAGACTTTGACACTAAGTATAGAATAATCGAAAAAATCAAATAATGTGACAAATCCGAAAATTTGGGTATTACATGATTAATATCAATTTTTAGGAGGTCATTATGGAAATTAAAAAAGGAAACAACTGTTACTATATAGGAGAAGACGAAAATAATTACAAGGGAATTTTGACTTACGAAGAAAAGGGCGATGTAATAGATGCTACACACACTATTGTAAAACCTGAGTACGGCGGACAAGGTCTTGCAGGTGAGCTTGTAAAAAAACTTGTAGAAGATGCGAGAAGCGAGAATAAAAAAATAAAGGGAACTTGCTCCTATGTTGAGAAAAAACTTGAATCAAGTGACTTTGACGATGTAAGAGCTTAATAATGAGATGGGTGAGACTTATATGTACCCTCTTTACTGGACAAACCAGTAAGGAGGGTATTTTTATGAAATATAGTTATGAATTTAAAAAAGAATG